>CAYPUS010000294.1:0-4488 GCA_964413815.1 uncultured Aquabacterium sp.
ACCACCGTGATACCGACGATGGCGCCGCTGATCTGGCTCATGGCCTTCTTGGTCGCTTCATACGGCGACAGGCCTTCGTGCGCCATCAGGCGCTCGACGTTCTCGACCACCACGATGGCATCGTCCACCAGGATGCCGATGGCCAGCACCATGCCGAACATGGTCAGCACGTTGATCGAGAAGCCCGCCACCGACATCACGCCGAAGGTGCCCAGCAGGGCCACAGGCACCACCAGGGTCGGGATCAGGGTGTAGCGGAAGTTCTGCAGGAACAGCAGCATCACCAAGAACACGAGCACCACGGCCTCGATCAGTGTCTCGACCACCTGGGAGATGGAGACCTTGATGAAGCCGGAGGTGTCGTAGGGGAAGGAGTACTGCACGCCCTCGGGGAAGTACTTCTGCAGCTCGGCCATGCGCTCCTTGACCAGCGTGGCCGATTCCAGCGCGTTGCCGGTGGGCGAGAGCATGACGCCCATGCCCACGGCGGGCTGGCCGTTCAGGCGGGCGTAGGTGCCGTAGGTCTGCGCACCCAGCTCGAGGCGGGCGACGTCCTTGAGGCGCACGGTCGAACCATCGGTCTTGGCGCGCAGCACGATGTTGCCGAACTGCTCGACGCTTTCGAGCTGGCCGTTGACGACCACGGTGGCCGTCATGGTCTGCTCGTTCACGCTGGGGCGATCGCCCATGGCGCCGGCCGGCACCAGCGCGTTCTGCGCGCGGATGGCCGTGTTGATGTCGCTGACGCTCAAGCCATAGGAGATCAGCTTGCCCGGGTCGACCCACACGCGCATGGCGCGCTCGGTGCCGAACAGCTGCACCTGGCCGATGCCCTTGATGCGCTGCAGTTCGGGCACGACGTTGCGCGAGGCGTAGTCGCCCATGGCCACCGGGTCATAGGCCGGATTGGTGGACGACATCATCACGAACATCAGCACATTGCTGCGCGACTTCTCCACCTTCACACCCTGCTGCGTCACGGCCGCTGGCAGGCGGGGCGTGGCGCGCGAGAGGCGGTTTTGCACATCCACCTGCGCCAGGTCGATGTTGGTGCCGGTCTCGAAGGTGACGGTGATGCTGCCGGTGACCGACTCGATGTAGGCCAGACCGGGCGAGCCATTGAGCTCCTGCTCGATGACGCTGATGACGCTCTCATCGAGCGTCTTGGCCGAGGCACCCGGGTAGGTGGCGTTGATGACCACCGAGGGCGGCGCCACCGTGGGGTACTGCGCGATGGGCAGGCTGGTGATCGCGACACCGCCGAAGACGACGATGAACAGCGCGATCACCCAGGCAAAGATCGGCCTCTCAATGAAAAAACGTGGCATGACAGTGCCCCTTTCAGCGCGAGGCAGCGGCGGAGGCGGCCGGGGCGGCCTGCGGCGCGCTCGGCGTCCATGGCACGGGCTTGACGGGGGCCTTGGGGTTCATCATTTTCTGGAAGCCGTCGACCATGACCTGCTCGCCTTGCTTCAGGCCGCCGAGCACGACCCACTGGGTGCCACGGGCGCCACCGAGCTTGACAGGACGCGGTGCAACCATGCCCTGGGCATCGACCACCATGACGGTGTCGCCCTGGCCGGTGCGGGTGACAGCCTGCTGGGGCACCAGCATGCCGCCTTCGACCTCGGCCTGCTCCAGGCGCACGCGCACATACATGCCGGGCAGCAGCAGACCCTTGGGGTTGGGCAGTTCGGCGCGCAGGGCGACCTGGCCGGAGCTGCTGTCCACGCTCAGGTCGGAGAACAGCAGCTTGCCTTGCAGCGGGTATTCGCTGCCGTCATCGAGCACCACGCGCACGGCGGCGGCCTGTTGTCCGCTGCCTCCGGCACGCTTGAGGGCACCGGCCTCCAGGGCCTGGCGCAGCTTGAGCACCTCGTTGACTGGCTGCGTGAAGTTCACATAGAGCGGATGCACCTGCTGGATCACGGCCAGCTGGGTGGCATCACCCTGGCCCACCAGGGCGCCTTCGGTGACCAGCGCGCGGCCGATGCGGCCCGAGATGGGCGCCGTCACCGAGGCATAGCCCAGGTTGATGCGGGCCGTCTGCACGGCCGCCTTGGCTGCCGCGACGTCGGCCGTGGCCTGACGTTGGGCCACCTGGGCATTGAGGTATTCCTGGGGGCTGATGGCCTTGGCGGCCTGCAGCGGTTCGTAGCGGTCGACCAGGGCGCTGGCCTGAGCCAGATTGGCCTCGGCCTTGGCTTGCGTGGCCTGCGCGCTTTCGAGCGCGGCGCGGTAGGTGCTGGCGTCGATCTGGAACAGCGGATCGCCGGCCTTCACGTCGGCGCCTTCGGTGAACAGGCGCTTTTGCAGGATGCCGGGCACACGGGCGCGGACCTCGGCGGTGCGCAGGGCTTCCAGGCGGCCGGGCAACTCGGCGATCACGGGCACGGTCTGGGGCTGCACGGTGATGACGCCCACCTGCGGCGGGGGCGGCATGGCGCCAGCGCCGGCCGGGGCAGCGGCGGGCTGGGCGCCCTTGTCGCCACAGCCGGTCAGCAGGGCAGCGGCCAGCGCGCACAGGGCCAGCACGCCTGCGGCGTCAGCAGCCCAGCTCCACACACGGGTGGGGGCGCCACGGCGGGCCACCAGAGGAGTCTCGTCAAATTGTTCTTCGGATTCGGACACCGTCACGTCGCCACTTCCCATGTAACACCCCTTGGCCCGAAGGCCCTCAGAAACAGAAATAGTTGCCTGGTCAAATAAGATGCGTAATATACATACATTCCTGGATGTAAGCTCGTCCTTTTTGGCAATGGCCCCGTGTATTTGCACGGCTTTGCCCCCACCTTCTTGACCACCCCGCCCCTTTCATGCGCCGCACCAAACAGGACGCCCTCCAGACCCGTGAAGACCTGATCGACGCGGCGGAGCGGGTGTTTTCGGAACGCGGTGTGTCGCGCACTTCGCTGCAAGAGATCGCCAAGGCCGCCGGCGTGACCCGGGGGGCCGTGTACTGGCATTTCAAGGACAAGGCCGATCTGTTCAACGCCATGATGGCCCGCACCACCTTGCCCATGGAGGACGCGCTCAAGGCCGTCGACGTCCAACAAGGGCTGCAACCGCTGGTGCAACTCAAGGCGGCCATGGCCGACGCCTTGCACCGCATCGCGCTGGACCCGCGTACGCAGCGCGTCTTCGACATCGCCACATTGAAGGTGGAGTATGTCGACGACCTGATGGGGGTGCGCACCCGTCACCTCGATGTCCACACTTCCTGCAGGCGGCACATCGAGGCGGCCTTTCGACGGGCCCAGGCGCTGGGCCAGCTGCCCGGCCATGCCGAGCCCCGCACGATGGCCGTGGGCTATCTGGGCCTGATCAACGGCCTGATCCACAACTGGATGCTGGATCCGGGGCAGTTCGACCTGCTCGAGGCCGCCTCGCGCAGCGTCGACGCCTACCTGCTGGGCCTGTCAGGCCAGCCCGCCACGCCCGGCGGCTGAGGGCCTCGCGAATTCAGGCCGCCGCGGCCCTATCGCCGTCGGTGGATTCGTCCAGCGAAGCCACGTCCTCAAGATGGCGGGCGTCACCCCACACCATCATGCGCAGGCCTTCCGGGCTGTAGAGCAGCCGGTTGATGGTGGCATTGTTGATGTGCCAGGTGCGCGGCGCCTCGAGCGCGACGCGGTTGGCCGCGCGGTAGAAGCAGTCGAGCACCCCGCCGTGCGCCACGACCGCGATGCTCTGCCCCATGTGCCGGTGCGCCAGCCGCGACAAGGCGGCCACGCAACGATCATAGAAGCCCTGCAGCGTCTCGCCGCCATCGGGGCCGTAGTGCGGGTCGCGCTCGCGCCAGCGGCGCGACTCTTCGGGCCATTGCGCGGCGACCTCCGCTTGCGTCAGGCCCTCCAGCCTTCCGAAATGCCGTTCGCGCAGTTGCACGTCCAGCGTCAGTGTCAGGCCCTTGGCGCCCGCGATGGCATCGGCTGTGTGACGCGCCCGCAGCAGATCGCTGCTGTAGACGGCATCGATCTCTTCATCGCCCAGGGCCTGGGCGACCCGATCGGCCTGCCATCGCCCCTTGTCGTTCAGGGGGATGTCGATGTGGCCCTGGATGCGGCCGAGTGTGTTCCAGGTGGTCTCGCCGTGGCGCACGACGAGCAGACGGGTGACTTGATCGGAAGACATGCGCCACATCATGCCTGAGCTTTGCACCTCAATAGGTCACGTTCCAGACGATGGGCTTGTTCTCTTTCAGCGCGCGCTCGATCATCATCACCAGCGGCCAGGCGCGCTTGCGCAGGCTGACGTACTCGTTCATGAACTTGGGCTCGGGCGGCTCCGGGCGGTCGGCCGCATCGGCCTGCAGTGTGGGATCGATCTCCGCATCGGCGGCGACCGCGCCGGTCAGGGCCTCTTCCTGGCCCGGGTGGTTGGCCTCCTGGGGCAGGTTCTTGAACACCGTCAGCGCGGCCGGCATGTCCTTGGGCTCGAGGATGCCGGGCCCGACCTCCGACTCGCCCAGCAACTGCAGCACGGCGT
>CAYPUS010000295.1:0-4468 GCA_964413815.1 uncultured Aquabacterium sp.
CAGATGGCGCAGATCAACACGGTCACCGGCATCGACAAGCTCAACACCACCATGGCCAACATGAGCGCCAGCTTCACGCAGATGCAGATGCTGCAAGGCGCCAGCCTGGTGGGCCACGGCGTCATGCTCGAAGGCGACAAGCTGCACTTCGACGAAGAGGGCACGACCGCCGGCGCCTACGAGCTGAGCGCGGCCGCCGCCAATGTCCGCATCGAGATCGTGAACTCGGCAGGGGTGGTGGTGGACACCATCTCCGAACAAGGCAAGGCCGCCGGTCGCCAAGGCTTCACGTGGACGGCGCCGGAAGGCACCGACACCAAGGACCTGCGCTTCAAGGTCACTGCCACCACCGATGGCAAGACCACCGCGGTCTCGACCCTCATGAGCGACTACGTGGCCGCCGTCAGCAACACCGACGGCGCCCTGACCCTGGAGTTGGCCTTCAGCGGCAGCACCCCCTATAGCAAGGTCAAGGCCCTGGCCTGATCACCCTGGCAATCCTCGCGCAGTACACAGAAAAGGACACCATCATGGGCTTTCAGCAAGGTCTCTCCGGATTGAGCGTTTCCAGCAAGAGCCTGGAAGTGATCGGCAACAACGTCGCCAACGCCAACACCTACGGCGCCAAGGCTTCGCGCGCCGAGTTCGCCGACATGTACGCGGCCTCGCTGAGCGGTGGCGGCAGCAACGGCATCGGCATCGGCGCACGCGTGGCGGCCGTGGCCCAGCAGTTCACACAGGGCAACATCACCACCACGGCCAACAGCATGGACATCGCGATCAACGGCCGCGGCTTCTTCGCCCTGGCCACCTCGCAGGGTGAGACGGTGTACTCGCGCAATGGCCAGTTCAAGCGTGATGCCGACGGCTTCATCATCAACAACGAGAAACACCAGCTGCTGGGCCAGGCCCTGGACAACAACGGCGCCCCCGCGGGCCCGGCCGGCACGCCCATCCAGCTGACCAACGACTCGTCTCCTCCCCAGAAGGCGGAGAACATGACGATGACGGCCAACATGGACTCGCGTGCGGCCAACAAAAGCACCAGCCCCATCGACTTCTCCGATCCGTCGACCTACAACTTCGTGACTTCACAGACGGTGTACGGCGACAACGGCGCACCCATCGCGGTGAACTACTACTTCCGCAAGATCGGCGACCAGACGCCGGGCGACGCCACCGCGGTGCCGCCCGACCCTGGCATGGGTGGCCAGTGGGAGGTCTACATGAGCGCCGACGGCAACACCAACGCGGCCAGCGCCAGCCTGGACACCAGCACGACGCCACCCACGCCCCTGCCCATCGCCGCCTTCACCTTCAATGCCAACGGCACCTTGCCGGCCGGCACGGTCTTCACCATCCCCTCGATCCCTGGCGGCAACAACGGCCAGCCCCTGCTGGGCGTGACGCTCAACCTCAGCGGCATGACCGAGTACTCGGGCAACTACGCCGTGACCGACCTGAGCGGCGGTGGCTACGCGCAGGGCAACCTCTCGGACTTCATCATCGAAAGCGATGGCACCGTCAAGGCCCGCTATTCGAACGGCCAGTCCAAGTCCATCGCCCGCATCCAACTGGCCGACTTCAAGAACCTCAACGGCCTGCAGCCCATCGGCGCCAACGAATGGAAGCCGACCAACGCATCGGGTGAGCCCCTGCCCCTGGGCACCCCCGGCAGCGGTGTCTACGGCCTGCTGCAATCGGGTGCGCTGGAAGAGTCCAACGTCGACCTGACCGGCGAGCTGGTCAACATGATCGTGGCGCAGCGTGCCTACCAGGCCAATGCGCAGACCATCAAGACCGAAGACCAGGTGCTCCAGACGCTGGTGAACCTGCGTTGATGAGCGCGAGCAAGGAGTAAGCCATGGACCGCATGATCTACGTCAGCATGGCTGGCGCCAAGATGAACATGCAGCGCCAGGAAGTGCTCTCGCACAACCTGGCCAACGTCAGCACCACGGGCTTCCGCGCCGAGCTGCAGGCCACGCGCGCCGTGCCCGTGCGCGGCGATGGCGCCACCACCCGCGTCTACTCGCTGGAGACCACGGTGGGCTACGACGATGCCGCCGGCCCCCTGACCTTCACCGGCCGCCCGCTGGACGTCGCCGCCCAGGGCAAGACCTGGATGGCGGTGCAGGGCCTGGACGGCACCGAGGCCTACACGCGCTTTGGCGCCTTCGTCGTGAACAACGAAGGCATGCTGACCACGCAAAGCGGCCTGATGGTGATGGGCGACGGAGGCCCGATCACCATCCCGGAGAACACCGCCCCCTCGATCGCGCAGGACGGCACCGTGAGCGCCAAGGGCGCCAATGGCACGAGCACCGTGGTGGGCCGGCTCAAGCTGGTCACTCCGGAAGACAAGCTGGTGCGCGGCGACGACGGCCTGTTCCGCTCGCCCGATGGCGCAGAGCTGCCCGCCGACGTCAATGCACGCGTGCAGGACGGCGCCCTGGAAGGCTCGAACGTGAACCCGATCGAGACCATGGTGTCGATGATCGCCGCGGCCCGCCAGTTCGAGGCCCAGATGAAGATGATGCAGACCGCCGAAGCCGACGAGAAGGCCGCCGCCCAGCTGCTGTCGGCGACCTGATGCCCCAGCCCAAGCGCCCTGCCCTTGAGACTCTAGGAGACAAATCATGATGCGTTCTTTGTGGTCGGCCAAATCCGGCATGGAAGCCCAGCAGACCCAGCTGGATCACATCTCGAACAACCTGGCCAACAGCGCCACGAATGGCTACAAGCGTTCGCACGCGGTCTTCGAGGACCTGATGTACCAGACACTGCGCCAAAGCGGCGCCAACAGCTCCGAGCAGACGCAGCTGCCCACCGGCATGCAGGTGGGGCTGGGCGTGCGCACGGTGGCGACCTCGCGCCAGTTCTCGCAAGGCAGCCTGCAGCAGACCGAGAACAACCTCGATGTGGCCATCCAGGGCAAGGGCTTCTTCCAGATCACGATGCCCGATGGCACCACCGGCTACACGCGCGACGGCTCCTTCAAGCTCGACTCGCAGGGCCAGATCGTCACCAACAACGGCTACCTGCTGCAGCCGGGCATCACCGTGCCCGAGAACGCTTCGAACCTGACGATCGGCAACGACGGCACCGTCACGGTGACCCTGCCCGGCCAGGTGCAGCCGCAGAACCTGGGCCAGATCCAGCTGGCCGACTTCATCAACCCCGCCGGGCTCGACCCCAAGGGGCAGAACCTCTTTGCCGAGACGCTGGCATCGGGCGCGCCGCTGACCAGCAATCCCAATGAAGAAGGCTTCGGCATGCTCTCGCAGGGTTTCGTCGAGACCTCCAACGTGAACGTGGTGCAGGAGCTCGTGACCATGATCCAGACACAGCGCGCCTACGAGCTGAACTCCAAGGCGATCCAGACCTCCGACCAGATGCTGCAAAAGCTCGGCCAGCTCTGATCGGGCCGCGCCAAGACTTCCTTCCATGAGGCCTGTGATGACTGCTCTCTCGCGCCTGCGCCTTTCGCGCGTGCTTCGCCCCGGCATGCTGTCCGGTCTGGCCTTGTCTTGTGTCCTGAGTGGCTGCGCCTCGCTGTCGCAACCCCAGGTCGACATCGCCGAGCCCACGCACGCCCGGCCCTCGGCCGCGGCCTACGCGCCGGTCAACAACGGCTCGATCTTCCAGGCCGCCGGCTACCGCCCACTTTACGAGACACACCGCGCGCGCATGGTCGGCGACATCATCACCGTGCAGATCAGCGAATCGGTCTCGGCCAAGCAGGAAACCACCAGCTCGGTGGAAAAGACCGGCGAGGCCAACCGCAGCATCAGCGCGGCCCCCTTCCTGAGCGCGGCCCAGCTGGCCAAGCTCAAGCTCGATGCCTCTGGCTCGGCCAGCACCAAGGCCGATGGCAAGGGCAGCACCGAAGCGATCGGCAAGTTCACCGGCAACATCACGGCCACCGTGACCGAGGTGCTGCCCAACGGGCACCTGGTCATCGCCGGCGAAAAGCAGATCGGCGTGGCCCACAACGTCGATGTGCTGCGGTTTTCCGGTCAGGTCGACCCGGTCAGCATCCGGCCGGGCAACACGGTTTTGTCCAGCCAGATCGCCAATGTTCGCATTGCGCAAACGGGGCGCGGCGCCCAGGCCGACGCCCAGGGAATAGGCTGGCTTGGCCGCTTCTTTTTGAGCATTTCGCCGTTCTAAAGCTCTCGACAATGAAGCCGAGCCCCCTCTTTCCGCCTCCCGCGGACGGGGCGGGGTCCTTTCTAAGGAATTCGGCTTCATGGACATCTCGGACCGCCTTCTCAAACTGCTGATCGGCGCAGCCTTCGCAGCAGCCGGATCGGCCCTGTGGTGGCCCATCGAGGGCCAGGCCGCCCGCCTCAAGGAAATCGCCGCCATCCAGGGCGTGCGCAGCAACCAGCTGATGGGTTATGGCCTGGTGGTGGGCCTGGACGGCACCGGCGACCAGACCACGCAGATGCCCTACACCACGCAG
>CAYPUS010000296.1:0-4432 GCA_964413815.1 uncultured Aquabacterium sp.
TCGCTTTCCTGCGGCGCGCGGCCCAGGCGCTGCTCCAGCCGGTGCACCGCGCTTTCGATGTCGCGCTGCTGCTTGCGGGTGCCACGGCTGAGCCAGTCGGCACCCCGCAGTTCATCGAGCATGGCGCCGCGGATGCGCTGGGTGGCAAATGTCTCGAACTGCACACCCTGGCCGGCATCGAAGCGGCTCAAGGCATCCGTCAGGCCGATCATGCCGACCTGGATCAGGTCGTCGATCTCGACGTTCGCGGGCAGCTTGGCGATCATCTGGTGCGCCAGCCTGCGCACCAGCGGGCTGTATTGGCGCAGCAGCGAATCGACATCGAGTCGTCCTTTTGCGGTGTACATGTTTCGCTCCATGAACATCAATTGAGTACGTGTGTGTGACGACGCGACGGCAGCGCAGCGCCGGGCGAAGTCCATTGCTCGAAGGCGTTGTCGCCCAGGGCGTGCGGCAAGGCGCCGTGCAGCAGGTTGGCTGCCAGCTCCATGAAACGCGGATTGGGATTGGCCGTGGCGGGCTCACGCGGATCCAGCAGTTGCCAGTCGCGCTGGGCCACGCCCAGGAAATCGTCTGCGCAGCGCGCCAGCCGCTCGGCCACCGAACGTGCCTGCGGGCTCTGAGCGCCGGCGCAAACCAGCAGGTCATAAGCCATCCAGCCGGCACGCTGGCTGATCACCTTGACGGCCGCGTACGCCTCCTTGAGGCCCTCGGCCAGGTCGTTCGTGAACAGCAGCGGGCGCAGATTGAGGCCCCCTGCCCGGGCCGAGAAGATGCGCACCAGTTCGCTGGCCGAGGCGTGCACCAGCACGACATCGCTTTGCGGGCTGGCATCGCCCAGGGCATCGAGCAGGCTCGCGCAGCTGCCGCGCGCATCCACATAGCGCAAGGGCAGGCCGCGGGCGGGCATGTAGCTCACCTGGGTCGACAAGGTCTCGATGCCTTCGGCCAGGTCGAAGTCGGCCAGTTCGCATGGCGGGCGGGCCTGATCGCTGGCGTCCACCACCAGGGTGGACAGGCCGAAACCGGCATAGGCTGCGCACAGGCGCTCCAGCACCAGACCACCGCTGCGAGAAGCGGGGTTGGCGACCACGGGCACGAAGCGCAACACGCGTGTCGGGAACATCTGCCGCAGGCCGGCCGCCTGGTCCACCGGATGGTGGCGGCGCTGCGATGGCACGCTGCTGGCCGGCTGGTGTTCG
The DNA here is from genome assembly GCA_964413815.1 of uncultured Aquabacterium sp. Classification (GTDB taxonomy): domain Bacteria; phylum Pseudomonadota; class Gammaproteobacteria; order Burkholderiales; family Burkholderiaceae_C; genus Aquabacterium. The sequence continues at coordinate 1,203 of CAYPUS010000296.1, forward strand.
GGGTTCGTCATGTGGGCGCTGAGATGGATGGCGTGCAAGTTCGTGACAAACGGTGATCAGGCGTGACGCGTGGGGGTCAGGGGATCAACCGCCGGCGGCGTCGCGAAAACCAGGCTCACTTCATTCGGATCCAAGCGGTATGCGGGGTTCAGGCTGGCCCGCAAAGCGCGGTGCACCAGCGCCTGGGCAGACAGGCGATGCCAATCTTCCGGCACGCGTTGCCCGTTGGCTACGCCCAGAATTTTCAATTTGTGACGAATTAACGCATCGAGTGCCGGACCGAGCTTCACGGCCTCGTCGAGCTTGGACAGCACCACGCCGGCACACGCTTGCGCCTGGTAGGAATGCATGACGTCCTCGATCGCATCGCCTTGTGCGGCGGTGTTGATGACCAGCAGTTTTCGGATGCTGGGATGGGCCAGCATGTCCAGCAGCTCCTTGGTGCGACCATCGCGCTGGGCCATGCCGGCGGTGTCGATGAGGATCATCTTCTTGCCGGACAGCAGCTCGAGCAGGTCTTCCAGCGCGGCGCGGTCATGCGCCATGTGCACGGGCACGCCCAGGATGCGGCCATAGGCGCGCAGCTGCTCGTGGGCACCGACGCGGTAGGCGTCCAGGGTGATCAGGCCCAGGTTGGCGGCGCCATGCTTGGCGGCGAACACGGCGGCCAGTTTGGCGGTGGTGGTGGTCTTGCCCACGCCGGTCGAGCCGATCAGGGCGAACACGCCACCCTGGTCCTCGATGGCCAGCTCATGGTCGGCGGTGTTGAGGTTGCGCTGCAGCACCTGGGTGGCCCATTGCACTTCGTCATGGGCGCCCTGGCTGACTTCCTGCGGCATGGCGTCGAGCATCTTGCGGATCAGCACGGCCGAGAACCCGCCGTCGAGCAGCTTTTGCGCCAGCGCGGCCTGGGAAGGCGTGCGGCCGAGCTTCTCGATGAAGGCCATGGTCTCGAAGCGTTCCTTCATCATGGCGCGCATCGCACGCAGCTCCCCCAACATGGTGGCATTGGCGTCTTGCGCGGCCTTCAGCGCGGCCTGCGTGGCGGCATCAGCCTGCGACTGGCGGGCGGGCGAGACCTTGTCGATGGTCAGGTCGGCATGCTCGCTGCGCAGCGGCACGACCTGCGCGGGGCGGGTGCGGGTGGCTTGCTGCTCAGCCTGGCGGGCCTGACGCTCAAGACGGGCCTGCTCCTGCTCGGCCTCGCGGGCCAGGCGGGCCTGGCGTTCGGCCTCGGCCTGCTGTTGCGAGTAGCTCATGCGGCTTTGCATCTGGGCCTGGGGCTCGCGCAGCGCGGCCCATTCGTCGACCTCGGGCTCCATGGGGCGCTGCGGGGTGCGCAGGGCCAGGTCCACTTCGGTCTTGACCGGCGCGCGCTGGGGCTTGGGCGCGGCAAAGCGCTGGTTGAGCTGCTCTTCCGGGGGCAGGGCCATGGCGGGCTCGGTGCGAGCCTGCATCGCAGCCTGGCGGCGCTTGAGCATGCGCTCGCGCACATAGTCCTGGAAGGACAGCGTGCTCATGGCCAGTTGCTTGACATCGTCCTGCACCGTGTGGGCCAGGTTCGACATGGTCTCGCGCGCCTGCTGGGCCACGGGCTTGGCCGCGGCCGCCTTCTTGCCGGCGGCGGCCTGGCGCTGTGCCTGGGGCTCGGGCTGACGGGCAATCAGTTCGGGTGCATCACGCTCGATGGCGTATTGATCGATCGCGGGCACGCTGTCGGCGGCCATCGCCAGGATCTCGATGCCGCCTTCCGCGGCCGGCTTGGTCGACAGCACCACAGCCTCGTTGCCGAAGGCGGCCTTGACCTTTTGCATGGCCTCGCGGCTGTTTCGTCCAGTAAAGCGTTTGACGTTCATGCTTGGCCTCCGATCAGGGTACCGATGCGAATCGAGTGGGTCTCAGGGATCTCGCTGTGACCCAGCACCTTGAGACGTGGTGCGGCGCGTTTGAGCAGGCGGGCCACCGAAGGACGGATCGCGTCGGGGACCAGCAGACAGGCCGGATGGCCCATGTTTTCCTGACGCTGCGTGGCTTCCGAAGCCTGCCGCGTGAGGTGGTCGGCCACGCCCGGATCGAGCATGGGACCGTTGGGAGAAGTCAAAGCTTGCGTCAACAGGCGTTCGAGATCAGGTTCGATGGCGATGACATCCAGTTCGCGCACCGGGCCGTAGATCTGCTGCACGATGGCGGGGGCCAGGCCCACGCGGATGCGGCGTGCCAGCTCGGCCGGATCGTTGACGATCTGCGGGAGGGTGGCGGCATGTTCGGCCACCGTTTCGATGATGGAGCGCATGTCTCGGATGTGCACGCCCTCTTCGAGGAGCAGCTGGAGCACTTTCTGCAGGGTGGCAATGCCGACCATCTTGGGAACCACGTCTTCGATCAGTTTCGGAGCAAGCTTCGTCACATGCTCGACCAGCTGCTGGGTCTCTACCCGGCCCAGCAATTTGGCTGCATGGAGTTGCATCAAGTGTGAGAGATGGGTGGCCACCACGGTCGAGGGATCAACAACCGTGTAGCCGGCCATTTGCGCCGCATCCCTTTGGCGTTCTTCCACCCACACGGCGGGGAGTCCGAAAGCCGGGTCCACGGCGGCGGTGCCGGGGATGGGGTTGACCACATGGCCGGGGTTGATCGCCATCAACATATTCGGAAACACCTCGCCCTCGCCCACCACGGCGCCACGCAGGGTGATGCGGTAGAAGCTGGGCTTGAGCTCGAGGTTGTCCTTGATGTGCACCGAAGGCGGCAGGAAGCCGACCTCCTGCGCGAACTTGCGGCGCACGCCCTTGATGCGGGTCAGCAGATCGCCGCCGCGCTCCTTGTCGACCAGTTGGATCAGGCGGTAGCCGACTTCCAGGCCCAGGGTGTCGACGGGCTGCAGGTCCTCCCAGGAGGCCTCGCCGTTGGGGTTGGCCGATTCGGCCGGTTTTTCGGCCGGCGCAGGTGTCTTTCGGGCCAGTTCCTGCTTCTGGTGCAGGCGCCAGGCCCAGTAGCCCAGGCCGCCACCCACCGAGAGGAACACCAGGGAAGGCATGCCGGGGATCAGGCCCAGCAGCGTCAGGATGCCGGACGCCACGCCCAGCACCTTGGGGTTTTCGAACATCTGGCCGACGATCTGCTCGCCGACATCCTTGTCCTTGCCGACGCGCGACACCACCATGGCCGCGGCCACCGAGATCAGCAGGCCGGGAATCTGGGCCACCAGCGCGTCACCGACGGCCAGCAGC
>CAYPUS010000297.1:0-4397 GCA_964413815.1 uncultured Aquabacterium sp.
GTTGCGCGAGCGGCCCGTGTGCAGGCGCTTGCCTGCATCGCCCACCAGCTGGGTCAGGCGCGCCTCGATGTTGAGGTGCACGTCCTCCAGGTCCAGCTTCCATTCGAAGGCGCCGGATTCGATCTCCTGGGTGATCTGGGCCATGCCCTTCTGGATGGCGGCCAGGTCCTCGGCGGAGATCAGGCCCTGAGCCTGAAGCATGTCCGCGTGGGCCAGCGAGCCCTGGATGTCGGCCTTCCAGAGGCGTTTGTCGAAAAAGACGCTGGCGGTGTAGCGCTTGACCAGCTCGCTCATCGGCTCTGAAAACAGGGCCGACCAGGCCTGGGACTTCTTGTCGAGTTGATTGGTGCTCATGATGTTGCCCGTGACAAGGCGCTCTTCACGCAGAATGTGCAAACCATGGATTTTACCGAGCCCAAGAGACCGGGCGCCGGACCGGGGCCGAACCCCGACGCGCCGGCCGCCTGGGAGTTGTCCACGCAGTTCTCCGCCACGCAGTCCGGCCAGGGCCTGGAGGGCGGCCGGCCCCTGCCGCCGTCGCCCTTCGATGTCTGCCATGTGGGGGTGGTGCTGCGCGTCGTGATGGGGGTGCAGGTGTGCGTGGCCCTGGGGGTGGCCTTCGGGTCGGCTTCGCCGGCCGACGCGCTCAACCGCTGGATGCAGGCCATGGTGGTCTCGCTGCCGGCCAGCCTGGCCTGGCTGGTGGTGGCCTGCGGCGCCCGACGCTGGCTGCGGAAGGTGGGCGATGCCGGTCAGTGGCTGTTCGCGATGGCGCTCGGCGGCCTGTGCGGGGGGCTGGGCCAGTTGCAGATGGCCTGGCTGGACACCGCCATGGGCGGCATGCCCCTGGTCTGGGGCTGGCCGCAGGTGCCGGCCATGCTCACCGGCGCCGCGCTGGCCGCCGTCGGCCTGGCCTGGCTGCGCCAGCGCGCGCGCAGCGAGATGCCCGCCCACGCCAGCGCCCGGCTGGCAGAGTTGCAGGCCCGCATCCGCCCGCATTTCCTGTTCAACACGCTCAACACCGCCATCGCCCTGGTGCAGGTCGATCCCCAACGGGCCGAGGCCGTGCTCGAAGACCTGGCCGAGCTGTTCCGCCAGGCGCTGGCCTCGCCGAACCTGCGCACCACGCTGGCCTCCGAGGTCGACCTGGCCCAGCGCTACCTCAGCATCGAGCAGTTGCGTTTCGGCGAGCGCGTGACCGTGCGCTGGGAGCTCGACCCCGAGGCCAGCCACGCCGAGGTGCCGACCCTGATCCTGCAGCCCCTGGTCGAGAACGCCGTGCGCCATGGCATCGAGGTTTCGCCCGAGCCGGGCTGGATCGTCGTGCGCACCCGGGTGCAGGGCACGCGGGCCGTGCTGACGGTGACCAACTCGGTGCCGAGCGAGGAAGTGGCCAAGGCCTCGTCCAAAGGTCACGGCATCGCGCTGCGCAATGTGCGCCAGCGCCTGAAACTGATGCACGATGTGGAGGCGGATTTTGCGGCGGGCCTGCAGCGCGAGGATGCCCGCCAGCCGCCGGTTTACGTGGTGCGCGTGGTGGTGCCCCTGCCGCGCCGCGCGATGCAAGAGGAGGGCAGGGCGACATGAGCACGGGTGGGCTGAGGATCGTGGTGATCGATGACGAGCCGCTGGCGCGCATGCGCATCAAGACGCTGCTGGCCCAGGCGGCCGTGCCCAATCAGGTCACGGCCGAGCATGGCGAGCCGGTGTCGGCCTTGTTGTGGCTCAAGGAGCGGGATGCCGCGGGGCAGGGGCCGGACATGGTGCTGCTCGACATCCAGATGCCCGGGCTGGATGGCATGGTGCTGGCGGCGCGCCTGCGGGACCTGCGCCAGCCACCGGTGGTCGTCTTTCTCACCGCCCATGCGGAGCACGCGCTGCGTGCCTTCGATTTGGCCGCGGCCGACTACCTCACCAAGCCCGTGCGCCTGGAGCGCCTGAACGCCATGCTGGAGCGAGTCGAGCGGTTGGTGCAGACGCGGCAGGCCGCGACGCAGCCTCCATCGGTGGGCGAAGGCGAGGTGTTCGTCGTGCAGGACCGCGGCCGGCTCGAACGCATCCCCCTGTCGGCCATCCTCTACTTCAAGGCGGAGCAGAAGTACGTGACGCTGCGCACCGCCGAGGCCAGCCACGTGCTGGATGAATCGCTCACGGAGCTGGAGTCGAAGGTGGGCGAGCGTTTCATCCGCGTGCACCGCAACGCCCTGGTCTCGCGTCAGGCCATGAAGGCCCTGGAGCGCCGCGCCGACGACCCCGACGGCGGCGAGACCTGGGCGGTGCAGGTGCTGCCGACGATGGAGTGGCTGGCGGTCTCGCGCCGCCAGGTCAGCGCCGTCAGGGAAGCGATGGCGGCGCAGGGCTGAGATCGCGCCGGCGCGCGCCCGGCGTTTCAGGCGTGCATGGGCTCGATGGCCGCGACCACGCGGTTGCGGCCCGTGTGCTTGGCGCGGTAGAGCGCATCGTCGGCGGCTTTGAGCACGCTGCGGATGGCCTGGTTGATCTCCGGCTGGGACTGGGCGGCGCCCACGCTGACGGTCAGCATGCCGACGCCCGGGATGGGCAGCTCGGAGATGGCGCAGCGCAGCTTCTCGCCGGTTTCCAGCGCGCCGGCCAGATCGGTTTCGGGCAGCAGCAGCATGAACTCTTCGCCGCCGATGCGCGCGACGAAGTCCGAACTCCGGCAATGTGCCTGCAGGCCTGTGGCCACGCGCCGCAAGGCTTCGTCGCCAATGGCGTGGCCGAAGGTGTCGTTGATGCGCTTGAAGTGATCGATGTCCAGCACCAGCAGGCTGAAAGGCTTGCCCGTGCGGCGGTGGCGGACGGCTTCCTGGTCCATGCGTTCTTCGCTGGCGCGGCGGTTGAAGAGGCCGGTCAGGCCGTCTTTCTGCGCCAGATTGGCCAATTCCGCATTCGCCTGCTCCAGCTCCTGGGTGCGCTCCTTGACCTTGTCCTCCAGCGCGGCATTGAGCTGGGCCAGCTCGCGCTGGCCGTCCTGCAATGTCTCGGTCATGGCGCGCAGCGCGGCCGACAAGGAGCGCAGTTCACGGCTTTCCAGCAGGGTCGGCAGGTTCACATCCCCGGCCCCTTCACGAATGCGGTGGGCCGCCAGCGTGAGCTTTTGCAAGGGACGGCTGACCCGTCCGGCAGCCAGCCAGATCAGGCCCATCGACACCAGCGCGCCGACGGCACCCAGCCACACCATGGTGTCGCGCGTGGCGGCCGTGGCGGCCAGGGCCTGCTCCCGGGGTTGACGCACGACGATGGTCCAGCCCAACCAGGTGCGCGTGTCGGGATGGTCCAGGGTGGCCGTGGCGCTGAGGTACTGCCGGCCATCGCTCCACTTGCTGATGCGGCGGCCGGTGGGCCAGGGTTGGCCGGCCGCGGGCTCGACCAGGCCTTCGGCGCCAGCGGGGCGATGGATGACCTTGCCGGAGCGGTCCAGGATGAAGACCTGCAGGCCTTCGTTGGCGGCGTATTCGTGGCGCAGAACACCGATGACCTGATGCACCCACTGCCAGTTGACGTGGGCGGCCAGGATGGCATGCAGTTGGCCATTGGCGTCCAGGATGGGCGCGCCGAAGTCCAGCACGCGAAGCGGCGTGCCATCCGCAGAGGGCGGCAGCACCTTGGACAGCATGGCAGCGTCGTGGACATCGCCCACATACGGGCCTTTTTGCGAGGGCGCGAACCAGGGCCGCTGGCTGATGTCCAGTCCGACCAGGATGTCATGGGTGGCCATCGTCACCTGGCCCTGCGCATTGGTCAGCCCGATCCAGGCATATTGCGAGCGCGCCTGCTGGGTGCGTTCCAGCGTCTGACGCATGCGGGCCGGTAAGGGGACCTGTTCAGTATCCGAGACATTGAAGGCATCGGCCAGCAGCTCGATCTCGCGAAGGCGTTCGTGCATGCCTTCGCCAAGCATGGCGGCCGTGCTGTTGGCCAGCGCCTGCAAGGCCTCGCCCTGGTTGCGCGTCTCGTGGCGTGTGAGCATCCGCGTCGTGGCGACGCAGATGGTGGTGATGGTCACCACCGCCATGATCCCGTAGAGCAGCGAGACCTGGCTGCGAAAGCTCCGCATGCAGTGAACCCTTCGTCAGCCGCTCCGCCAGTCTGGCGTCAGAACCCCAGGCTCGCCAGCAGGTCGTCGACTTCGCCCTGGTTGGCGACCACGTCGGTGCGCCCTTCGGCATCGACCACGGGGCCCTGCAGAGCGGGGTGACCTTCGGCAGGATGATGGTGGGCCGTCAGGGCGGCTTCCACCTTCTGCGCCTGTTCGGGCGGGGCAGCCTGCACCAGCAGCTTGACGAGCTGGGTTTCGAGGTCGTTGGCCAGGTTCACCACCTTGGCCACCACCTGGCCGGTCAGGTCATGGAAGTCCTGGGCCATCATGATGTCGG
>CAYPUS010000298.1:0-4385 GCA_964413815.1 uncultured Aquabacterium sp.
GCCGGCTGCGGCTGGCCCAGCTACTGGGAGCCCACCGACAATGCCCTGGTCGAGCGCGTGATGGACCACAGCCACGGCATGGTGCGGGTCGAAGTGCGATGCCAGCAATGCGGCGCGCACCTGGGCCATGTCTTCGACGACGGGCCCGCTCCCACGGGTGAGCGTTTCTGCATCAACTCAGCCGCGCTAGACTTCGAGCCGCGCCAACCTTGAGCGCGGCCACCCCTGCACACCCATGAAGATCTTTTTCGACCTGCTGCCGATCATCCTGTTCTTCGTCAGCTACAAGTGGGCCGATGGCCAAAAAGAGCTGGCCGCCCAGTGGATGACGCAGCACCTGGGGTTTGCCGTCAGCGGTGGCACGGTGGGCGTGACCGAAGCGCCCGTGCTGCTGGCCACCGTGGTCGTCATCGTCGCCACGATGCTGCAGATCCTCATCCTCAAGGCCCTGCGCAAGCCGGTCGACCGCATGCTGTGGGCCGGTCTCGCGGTGGTGGTGGTGCTCGGCGGGCTGACGCTGTGGTTCCATGACGAAACCTTCATCAAATGGAAGCCGACCATCATCTACTGGCTGATGGGCGCCGGCTTCCTGGTCACCGAGGTCATCCTGGGCAAGAAGCTGCTGGCCCAGATGATGGGCGGCATAGAGGCCCCCGACTTTGTCTGGCGCAAGCTGGGCTGGGCCTGGGTGCTGTTCTTCGGCGGCATGGGCGTGCTCAATCTTTGGGTGGCCTTCAACTTCCCCACCGACACGTGGGTGAGCTTCAAGATGTGGGGCAGCCTGGGCCTGACGCTGGTGTTCACACTGGCGCAAGGCGTGTATCTGAGCCGCCACATCAAGCCTGAAGAGCCCGCCAAGGAAGCCCCCAAGGCAGGTTGAACTTTTCTGCTCTGGAGGGATCCATGGGAAGTGCCGCCGTCACGGCCGCTCAGATCGACGCCGCCCTGCGCGTCGCCTTGCAACCCCAACACTGCGAGGTGATCGACGACAGCAGCGCCCACATCGGGCATGCCGGCCACAGCGGCGCCACCTCGGGCACGCATTTTTCCGTCCATGTCCGCGCACGTTGCTTCAATGGTTTGTCCCACGTTCAACGGCATCGGCTTGTGTATGATGCCCTGCGAGATTTGATCCCTCAGGGCGTGCATGCTTTGGCGATCAAAGCCGAGCCCGTTCAGGATCTGGCCTAGGCCCCGCCGGCGCAGATCCGCTTCATTGTCAAAAAAGCTTTTCGCCTCATCATGAAGACTTCCCGTATCGCCAAGGCTGCCGTGCTGGCTGCATCGCTCACGCTGGCCGCGCCGCTGGTGTTCGCCCAGAACATCGCCATCGTCAACGGCAAGGCCGTCCCCAAGGCTCGTGTCGATGCGATGATCGATCAGATCCTGAAGTCGCAGCAGCCTGGCCAGCCGCCCCAAGAGAAGACGCCCGAGCTCGAGCAGAAGGTCAAGGACGAAGTCGTGCTGCGCGAGATCTTCATCCAGGAAGCCGAGCGTCAGGGTCTGGCCAAGAGCGCCGATTACAAGACCCAGATGGAGTTCGCCCGTCAGTCCATCCTGATCCGTGCCCTGTTCCAGGAGTACGAGAAGAAGCACCCCACCACCGACGCCGAAGCCAAGGCCGAGTACGACAAGATCAAGGCCCAGAACGGCGACAAGGAATACCGCGCCCGCCACATCCTGGTCGAGAAGGAAGACGAAGCCAAGGCCATCCTGGCGCAGCTCAAGGGCGGTGCCAAGTTCGAAGACCTGGCCAAGAAGAACTCCAAGGACCCCGGCTCCGCCGAGAACGGTGGCGATCTGGACTGGGCCAACCCCGGCAACTACGTGCCCGAGTTCTCGGCCGCACTGACCAAGCTGCAAAAGGGCCAGACCACGACCGAGGCGGTGAAGTCGCAGTTCGGCTACCACATCATCAAGCTGGAAGACGTGCGCGAGACGCAGTTCCCCAGCTTCGAGGAAGTCAAGCCCCAGCTCATCCAGCGCGCCAACCAGGCCAAGATGGCCAAGTTCCGCGACGAGCTCAAGGACAAGGCCAAGACCGACTACAAGTTCGGCAACTGATGCACGTCTGATGCGCCAAGGGCAGCCGCTGCGAAGCGGGCTGCCCTTTTTACTTGGGGCCAGTTGACTGGTGGGTCAGCGCTTGCGGAACACCAGGTCCCACACACCATGGCCCAAGCGCAGGCCACGGTTCTCGAACTTGGTCAGGGGCCGGTAGGCGGGCTTGTCGGCGTAGCCTTCGGCGGTGTTGACCAGGCTCGGCTCGGCACCCAGCACCGCCAGCATCTGCTGGGCATAGGGCTCCCAGTCGGTGGCGCAGTGGATGTAGCCGCCCGGGGCCAGACGCGTGCACAGCTTGGCGACCAGCGGGGGCTGGATCAGGCGGCGCTTGTTGTGCTTCTTCTTGTGCCAGGGATCGGGAAAGAAGATGTGCACACCGGCCAGCGAGGCGGGCGCGATCATGTGCTCCAGGACCTCGACCGCATCGTGGCGGATCAGGCGCAGGTTGCTCAGGCCCATCTCACCGATGTGCTTGAGCAGCGCACCCACGCCGGGTTCGTGCACTTCGCAGCCGATGAAATCGGTGTTGGGCAGGGCTTGCGCGATCTTGGCCGTGGCATCGCCCATGCCGAAGCCGATCTCCAGCACCACCGGGGCCTGGCGGCCGAAGGTCGCGGCGAAATCCAGGGTGTGGCCAGCGTCGTAGGGCAGCAGGAAGCGCGGCCCGAGTTCGGCCAGCGCACGCGCCTGGCCCTCGGTGGTGCGGCCGGCACGCATCACATAGCTGCGGATGGTGCGGGGGTGCGCCGGGGCGGCCGGCTGCGCGGTGTCGGCGGCGCCAGCGGTGTCTGGCTGCTCGTTTTGCAATGCGGGAGGGGCGCTTGGTTCCATGTCGGGATTCTAGTGGTCCGGGGTTACCTCCCCCCTTGAACAAGGGGTGGCTACCGACGGGTCGTGAACTAGTTGACCACTCGCTTTCGCGTGTAACGGGGCGGATGTGTCAAGACGTTTCGTTTCTGAGATCCTTCTCTCACGGCCTAACGGCAGCGCCACAGCGGCCACCACCATCACCCACTAGGAGTACCAGATGTCGTCCATGATCAAAACTGGCTTGACCGCGACCTTGATCGGCATGAGCCTGGCCGCGACATCGATGAGCGCCCAGGCCATCGACCTGACGCTGCCCACCAAGAACATCGACGCGATGTCCACCTTCACGTTCTCTGGCGATGCGGCCGACATGATGGGGGCCCTGGGCATCAACGTGTCGGGTCTGGGCAATACCAAACAACTGGCGGGGGGCGGCCTGGCCTTCGACATGCCGGTGACGGAAGTGGCGGTGTCCACCTCCCTCATCCCGCTCAAGATCACGCCGGAGTCGGGCGAGGCGATGGGCTCAGCGCTCGGTTTCTCGCGTCAGAACGCCTCGGGCTTCATCCTGGCCAACTTCGATCTGGATTTCAGCCGCAATGTGCTGAAAGCCGACTTCATCGGTGTCGGCGGCACGGTCAAGGGCATGGACATCTTCAACTTCGACATCGATCAGCACCTGAAGATCTCGATGGACGGCGGCCTGTCGCTCAACATGAGCGTGAGCGACATGTACCTGACCACCACCGCCCAGAGCAAGTTCGCCTCGGCGCTGAAGCTGGAATCGTGGGCCGTGGCCGCGATGCCCCTGCTGGACTTCGGCACGATCAAGGTCGACATCGATCCGAGCCTGCGCTTCGGCCTGTCGGACAAGGCCTTCACGGCATCCGTCGTGCCGGAAGCGCCCCAGGTCGCGATGATGGGTCTGGGTCTGCTGGGCCTGGCCTTCGTCTCGCACCGCCGCAACCGTCGCGGCGCCTGAACCGCTTCGACTGACAACGCCCGCGCCGGCCACCGAGCCGGCACGTGGCGCGAGGCCCCTGGACCCCGCCACCGCCTGATGTGATCAGGCGGTCGGTTTGGGCCAGGGGCCTTTGACTTCTTCCATCAGCAGGCCTGACCAGTGAAGCGGCGCCGTGGTGCGCCGCTTGGTTTCGATGTCCTGGTAGATGAAGGTGGCCTGTTGTTCGGTGATGCCCAGGCGCGATGCCAGCTCGGCCGCCGGCTTGCCTTTGTTGTGGTGCCACAGGGCCACGTCCATCTCCTTGTAGGGCAGGGCGTAATAGAACTCGTCCTGGCCCTGGCTGAGGCTGTAGGTGTCGGTGGTGGGGGTGGCGCTGCAGATGATGTCGGGCAGGCCCATGTGGCGCGCCAGCGCGTAGACCTGGGTCTTGTACAGGTGGGCGATCGGCTTGAGGTCGGCCGAGCCGTCGCCATTCTTGACGAAGAAGCCCTGGTCGTATTCGACGCGGTTGGGCGTGCCCGTGACGGCGTAGTTCAGGCGGTCCGCG
>CAYPUS010000299.1:0-4371 GCA_964413815.1 uncultured Aquabacterium sp.
GCCGCAGCCGGCCTGGGCGAAGGTCTGCAGCACGGCCAGGTTCGAGTTGGCCTTGACCGCATAGCAGATCAGGTGGGCGCGGCCCTGCAGGGCCTGCTGGTAAGGCGCCAGGGCCGCCAGCATCGCACGGCGCGAATAGACGTACAGCGGCGTGCCGTGCTGGCGCGCGAGTTGCCGCAGCGGCACCTCGTCGATGCACAGTTCGTTGTCGCGGTAGGCGAGGAAGGGAGAGCCGGGAAGCGTCATGGGGTCACCGTGGTGGAGGAAATCGGGGCCGACGCGGTGGGCGCAGGCAAGTAGAGCGGGCCTTTCTGGCCGCAGCCACCCATGGCCATGCAGCAGGCCAGGGCGCCTGCGATGGCGGGCAGCCTGCCGCGGCATCGGTGTGCCGTTTTCGGGAAAGAATGTTGCGAAGCCGGTGTGGATGCTGCGCGGCTGCCTAGAATTTGGGGCTTGCGAATCATGTTCTCATTCTAAGGAAACCGGCATGTCCACCCCCGACGCCCCATCCGGCCTGACCGATGCCCAATACAACGAAGCCATCCGGGCCACGCTCGCGCGCATCGAGACCACCGTCGACAAATGGCTCGAGGAGGATGTGATCGACATCGACTCGGCGCGCACCGGTGGCATGTTGACCCTGTCCCTGCCCAATCGCACGCAGTTGATCGTCAACGCCCAACCGCCGCTGCACGAATTGTGGCTGGCGGCCAAGCGAGGCGGCTTTCATTTCAAGATGGGACCCCAAGGGCAGTGGCTGGACACCAAGACCGGCGAGGAGTTCTTCGCCCTGTTGTCTGCCTGCGCAAGCGAGCAGGGCAACCGGCCCGGACTGCGCTTCTGAGCGGCGGACCCTGCCCTGAGGCAGGGCTTCAGGGCTGCGGCGTCTCTGTCGCGCCGCCGAACAGGTCCAGGATGCCGCGCTTTTCTTCTTCGGTGCTCGGGCCTGGCGGGACGGCCAGGTCGCCTTCCTCGGGGCCGAGTTCCCGCACGCCCGTGCCAGGCGTGTATTCCTCGTAGAACCATTCGCCGCCGATGTTGACCACGCCTTCGGGTGGCGTCGGCTCCACCACGGGCTTGTCGCGCAGGGCGGTGCCCATGAAGTCGATCCAGACGGGCAGCGACAGGCCGCCGCCCGTTTCCCGGTCGCCCAGCTTGCGCGGCTGGTCATAGCCAACCCACACCACGGCGACCTTGTGCAGCGAATAGCCCGCGAACCAGGCGTCCATCGAGTCATTGGTCGTGCCGGTCTTGCCGTACAGATCCGGGCGCTTCAGGGTGGCCTGGGCCCGCGCTGCGGTCCCGGAGCGGGCGACTTCCTGGAGCAGGCTGTTCATGACGAAGGCATTGCGGGCATCGATGGCGCGCATGCTTTCGTCCAGCACCGCCGGGCGATATTGGGCCAGTGTGTTGCCCCGGCTGTCGGTCACCTTGGTCACCAGCAGCGGGTTCACGCGGTAGCCGCCGTTGGCGAACACGGCGTAGGCATCGGCCATCTGCAAAGGTGTCACGGAGCCGGCGCCCAGGGCCATGGTGAGGTAGGCGGGGTGCTTGTCGGCGTCGAAGCCGAAGCGCGACACCCACGACTGGGCGTACAGCGGCCCGACCGATCGCAACACGCGGATGGAGACCATGTTCTTGGATTTGGCCAGCGCCCGGCGCAGCACCATCGGGCCTTCGAACTTGCCGTCGTAGTTCTTGGGCTCCCAGGCCTGGCTGCCGGTGACGCCGGAGCCGAAGAACAGGGGCTCGTCCTGCACGACGGTGGCGGGCGTGAAGCCTTTTTCCAGCGCCGCCGAGTAGATGAAGGGCTTGAAGCTCGAGCCCGGCTGGCGCCAGGCCTGCGTCACGTGGTTGAACTTGTTGCGGTTGAAATCGAAGCCGCCCGCCATGGCGGTGATCACGCCGGTGCGGGGGTCCATCGAGACCAGGGCGCCTTCCACCTCGGGCATCTGCAGCACATGCCACTTCTCGTCCTTGTCCTGGCGGATGCGGATGATCGAGCCACGCCGGATCTGGTTTTTGGGACTGGCCTTGTCGGTCAGGGCCGAGCCCACGGCCTTGAGGCCGTCGCGGCCGATGACGACCTGCACGCCGGACTGGAGCGTCAGGATCAACTGGTTGGGATCGGCGCGGAGCACCACGGCGGCACGGATGTCGCCGCTATCGGGGTGTTCTTCCAGCGCTTCGGCCACCCGCACATCGATCTGCCTGGGGTCGGCCGGCAGGTTGACGTGCCCTTCGGGGCCGCGCCAGGACTGGCGGCGGTCGTAGTCCAGCAGGCCTTTGCGAAGCGCCTTGTAGGCGGCTTCCTGTTCGGCCGTGTCGATGGTCGTGTAGACGGTCAGGCCGCGGGTGTAGGCGTCGGCGCCGTACTGTTCGTGCATCAGCAGGCGCGCCGCTTCGGCGGCGTACTCGGCGTGAACGGGCAGGGGCGTCTTGGCGCGGTAGCGCAGCGGCTCGGCCTTGGCCTCGGCGCGCTGCTGCGCGTCGATGAAGCCGTTTTCGTACATCCGGTCGATGATGTACTGCTGGCGGATGGTGGCGCGGCGCGGGTTGCGCACCGGGTTGTAGGCCGAAGGGGCCTTGGGCAGGCCCGCCAGCATCGCCGCCTCCGCGATGGAAATGTCCTGGATGTCCTTGCCGAAGTAGGTGTCGCAGGCGGCGGCGAAGCCGTAGGCGCGCTGCCCCAGATAGATCTGGTTCATGTAGAGCTCGAGGATCTGGTCCTTGCTCAGCATGCGCTCGATCTTGATGGCCAGCAGGATCTCGTAGATCTTGCGGGTGAAGGTCTTCTCCGTCGGCAGGTAGAAGTTGCGGGCCACCTGCATGGTGATCGTCGATGCGCCCTGGCTTCGGGATTCCCCGAAATTGGCCAGGCCCGCGCGGAGCACGCCCAGATAGTCGACGCCCCCATGGCTGTAAAACCGGGCATCCTCGATGGCCAGCACAGCGTCGCGCATGACCTTCGGGATTTGGGAAATCGGGAGAAAATGACGTTTTTCTTCGCCGAATTCGCCAATCAATACCTTGTCGGCGGAGTAAACCCGCAAGGGCATTTTGGGCTGGTAATCGGCCAGCCCGCGCACGGGGGGCAAATTGGGGTAGGCCACGGCCAGGCCAACGCCGGCCAGCAGCACCACCGCCAGGACCGCCGCAACGCCCAGGCCCATCAGGGTGGCCAGGGGCTTGACGATCCATCTCAGCCACCAGGCCGGGGTACCGGAAGAAGCCATGCTAAAGGAGAGCGGGAAACGCGCTGTGGAGGGTTCGAGGTGGCGTGATTATAGAAACCCCTCGCGCCCCGCCCGTTTGCCGCCTGCGGGGAATCCCTTCCTTTGCTATTTGTTGGTTTTGCAACGTCTTGTAAGGCGTGTGCATCACACAACGAGGTTGGGATTTATCCTGCTTTCCCTGCGTTCTACCCCAAAACCTTTGCTGCTACGATCGAAGTGGTTTATTAACTTTCCTGCGTCTTGTCTTGGCGCATGGGGGACGGTGTGAGCTTTATTGACACGCTCTTGGGCCGCAAGCATCCGCCAATGATCGGACTGGACATCAGTTCATCGAGCGTGAAGCTGGTCGAATTGAGCCAGACGGCATCTGGTGATTTCATCCTGGATCGCTTCGCATCCGAGCCTTTCGAGAAGGGCTGGATCGCGGATGGGCAGATCGAAAAATTTGACGAAGTCGCGGATGCCGTGCGCAAGGTTGTCAACAAGAGTGGCACCCGGACGAAGTACGCGGCCATGGCCATGCCGCAGTCGGCAGTGATCACCAAAAAGATCATGCTGCCGGCGGGCCTGCGCGAGGAAGAAATGGAGATGCAGGTCGAGGCCGAGGCCAACCAGTACATCCCTTTCTCCCTCGACGAGGTCAGCCTGGATTTCTGTGTGGTGGGCCCCAGCCCCAGCTCCGCCGGTGATGTGGAGGTGCTGATCGCCGCCTCCCGCAAGGACCGCGTGCAGGATCGTCAGGCCCTGGCCGAGGCAGGGGGCCTCAAGCCCGCCATCCTGGACATCGAGTCCTACGCCTCCCGGCTGGCCATGCAGCGCCTGATCGCCGCGCTGCCGGGCGAAGGCAAGGACGCCCTGGTCGCCTTGTTCGAGATCGGCGCCGAGAACACCAGCCTCAAGGTCCTGCGCGACAACGAGCTGCTCTATGACCGCGATCAGGCCTTCGGCGGCGCGCAGCTCACGCAGCTGATCTCGCGCCAGTACGGCTTTTCCTTCGAGGAAGCCGAGATCAAGAAACTCAACGGCGACCTGCCGGAAGACTTCCAGAGCACCATCCTGAGCCCCTTCGTCGACAGCCTCTCGCAGGAAATCGGCCGGGCGCTTCAGTACTTCTTCACCAGCACCCCGCACCACA
>CAYPUS010000300.1:0-4370 GCA_964413815.1 uncultured Aquabacterium sp.
GTTGTCTTCCGGCTTGAGCGCGCCCATTGGCTTCAAGAACGGTACCGACGGCAACATCAAGATCGCCACCGATGCCATCCAGGCTGCCGCGCGCCCCCACCATTTCCTGTCCGTGCACAAGAACGGGCAGGTGGCCATCGTCGAGACGGCGGGCAACCCGGATTGCCACGTCATCTTGCGCGGTGGCAAGGCGCCCAACTACGATGCGGCCAGCGTGGACGCCGCCTGCAAGGACCTGGAGGCCGCCAAGCTCCATCCTTCGCTGATGGTCGACTTCTCGCACGCGAACAGCTCCAAGCAGCACGAGCGTCAGGTCATCGTGGCGCGGGAGATCGCCGACCAACTCGCCAGCGGCTCACGCAAGGTGTTCGGCGTGATGGTCGAAAGCCACCTGTGCGCGGGCGCTCAGAAGTTCACCCCTGGCAAGGATGATCCGGCGAAGCTGGCCTATGGCCAGAGCATCACGGACGCATGCATCGGCTGGGATGACTCCCAAGAAGTGCTGCGCATCCTGTCGGATGCCGTGAAGGCGCGCCGCGCCCGCTGATCCGCGTATTGGTTCATCACCCTTAAGAGGGAATCGGGGTCGCTCCCAGGGGAGCGGCCCCTTTTTCTTTGTGCGCAGCGGCGATACTGCCAAGCTAGCCACATGAGCCATGAGCATCACCCATCCCTGCTTCCTGTTGGTCGATGACCATGCCCTGTTTCGCACCGGGCTGGCCCTGATGCTGCGGCAGGCATGGCCGCAGGCCCATGTCGTGCAGGCGGCCGGCTGGGGCGAGGCGCTGCGCTTCCTGCAGGGTGACGAACCCGATCTCATCTTGCTGGACGTGCACCTGCCTGACGGCCACGGCCTGGCGGACCTGGCCGCCCTGAGGACGCACGCGCCCGCCTGCCCGGTGCTGCTGATGTCGGCCGAGGTGGGGGCGGCGCAGGTTCGGCAGGCCGCCGCGGCAGGGGTCAAGGGTTTTCTGCCCAAATCGGCGACGGCCCAGGAGGTCATGGCCGCGGTGCGCACAGCCCTGGCTGGAGAGCACGCCTTCGCCGCGCAGCCTTACGAGACCGAACACAGCGCCACCGTGCTGCACGCCCAGGAGGCCGGCGCTGCACTGACGGCCCGGCAGATCGAGATCTTGCGTTACCTGGGCCGAGGCACCCCCAACAAGGCCATCGCCCGGCAGCTGGGCATGAGCGAAACGGCGGTGCGCGCCGAGGTGTCCTGGCTGACGGAGCGCCTGGGGGCGCACAGCCGTGAAGAGGCCTATGCCAGCGCCGTGGCGCTGGGGTGGATCCCGCAATGACGGCGAGCGAGTGGCTGCGGCGGGCCTGGCAGTTCGAGCGCCCGCAGGTCTTGTCGGCACAGATGCTGCCCTTGCACCGCAGCCTGCTCTATGCCTCCTCGATCTCCGTGCTGATCGCCTGGTTGACAGCGGGGGCCCTTCACACCATCACCCAGTCCCGCTGGACCTGGCCCTGGGCGATCGGCGCCACGCTGGTGCTGCTGGCCAGCCTGCTGTGGCAGCAGCGCCTGCCGCATCCCGCCGATCTCACCCGTGTTCACCGCTATGCGCGCGGCCTGCGCGGCATTGCCTTGATGACCGGCATGTGCTGGGGCGTGATGGGTGTGCTCTTCATCGATGTCGACCAGCCATATGCGATCACCATCGTGCTCGTGATGGTCGCTGGCATGAGTTCGGGGGCGGTGGCCGTGTATGCCTCGTGCTGGCCGCTGGCGCTGCTGTATTGCGCGGCCAACATCATCCCGGTGGGGCTGACCTTGCTGATGTCGGGTCAGGCAGCGGCCATGATGCTGGGGGTGGCCGGCCTGCTGTACTTTTACGCCATGGCGGTGTTCGCTTACCATGTCGCCCAAAGCGTGACGCGCGCCATCGAACTGGGCTTCGAGAACGAGGGGCTGGTCGAGCGCCTGCGTGACCAGACCCAGCGTGCCCTGGAGGCGCGTGAACTGGCCGAAGGGGCCCTGGCGGACGCCGAGAAAGCCAACCGTGCCAAGACCGTCTTCCTGGCGTCGGCCAGTCATGACCTGCGCCAGCCGCTGCATGCCATGGGCCTGTCCCTGAGCGCGCTCGCGCGCGCTGACCTGAACCCACCGCAGCAACGCCTGCTGGTCCAGGCCCAGGCTGCCGCCCTGGCCACGGGCGACATGCTGGCCACGCTGATGGATTTTTCCAAGGTGGACGCGGGTGTGGTGCGGCCCCAGAGCGAGCCTTTTGCGGTGCAGCGGCTGTTCCACAAGCTTGAGCGCGAGCTGGCGCCGGTGGCCGAGGAAAAAGGCCTGGCCTTCCGCATGCGCGATACCTCGCTGGTGCTGCACGCGGATCCCGCGCTGGTCGAACTCATCTTGCGCAATCTGCTGCTCAACGCGATCCGCTACACCGAGCGCGGTGCGGTGCTGCTGGCCTGCCGTCGCAGGGAGCTGCGCGCCGTGATCGAGGTCTGGGATACCGGCATCGGCATCCCGCCCGAGCAGCACCGCGCCATCTTCAGCGAGTTCCACCAGTTGGGCAATCCAGAGCGGGACCGGCGCAAAGGGCTGGGCCTGGGGCTGGCGATCGTCGAGGGGCTGGCGCGGGCCATGAGCGTGGACGTGAGCCTGTCGTCGGTATCCGGGCGTGGCTCCGTGTTCCGCCTGGCCCTGCCAGTGAGCCTGCAACCCTGGCAGGAACAGGCGCTGGCCGCGCAAGAGGAGCCCGAGCTCAGCGGCCTGCGTGTGCTGCTGATCGACGACGACGAGACGGTGCGAGGGTCGATGTCCGACCTGCTGGCCGCCTGGGGCTGCTGGTGCGAAGCCGTGCCTTCGGGCGAGGAGGCGATCCGGGTGCTGGACCGCTTCGAGCCCGATGTGCTGCTGTCGGACTACCGGCTGCGCAGCCACCGGACCGGGCTGGAAGCCGTGCACGTGGTGCGGGCCCACCTCGGGCGCGAGCTGCCGGCGGCGATCATCACCGGCGACACCGCTGCGGAGCGCCTTCGTGAGGCCGACGCCAGCGGCCTGGCCTTGCTGCACAAACCTGTGCCGGCCGAGCGCCTGCAGGCGGTGTTGTTCAGCCTCTGGCAGCAGGCGCCGATGCCGGCTTCGACTGCATCGCCAGCAGGCTGAGCGCCAGCAGCGCCAGCCAGCAGCCCTGGCCGCCCACGCCGAAGTGATCGAACATCCACCCGCTGACCAGCGGCCCGATGGCGCCGCCCGCCGTGTAGCCTGCAATGGTGGCCGAGGTGCCGGCAAGGGCCGAGGAGTCGGCGAAGTCGTGCGCCACACGGATCATGCTGAGCGTGTAGAGCGCGCCGCCCACCCCGCCCCAGATCGCGGCGCAGACCCAGATCAAGGCGGGCCACTGGCTGGCCTGGATGAAGGCCACGGCGCTGAGCGCCAGCAGCAGCGCTCCGCCGGCGAAGAGACGGCGCGCCGGCAGGTGATCGGCCAGCCACCCGATCGGGTACTGGCAGGCGAAGCTGCCGATGCCCATGGCGCCAGCGATGGAGACGGCCGCAGCCAGGTTCAGGCCGATCTGCGAGCCATAGGCCGTGGTGATCGAACCCAGGCCGACCTCGAAGACGCCGCCCACCATGGCCGCCCAGGCCAGGGCGGGCCGAAAGCGCCAGGCGCTCAACAGGCTCATGTGCGCCTGGTCGTCGTGCATGGCCTTGAGCCGCGTGACCGCGGGCACCAGGGTGATCGCCAGAGCCAGCCCCAGGCCGGCGCAGGCCAGCTGCATGGCCGGCAGCGGGGACAGCCCCAGCATGCCGGGCAGCAGCGGCCCCAGAGCCATGCCGGCGCCCAGCAAGGTCTGGTACATGCCAGTCAGGCGCCCCCGATGGGTGACCGGCACGTTGTGGGCGATCAGGGCCTCGGTGGCGTTCCAGGCTGCCGCGGCGCCCACGCCCGAGAGAAAGGCCAGCACGCACCAGATCCGGTAATCATCGGTGAGCAGATAACCGGCGCAGGACAGCACCTCCAGCAGCAGGCCAGCGCGATAGGCCCGGCCGACGCCCACATGGGCGAACACGCGCGGGGCCATCGGCACCAGGGCCGCGACGCTGATGAAGGGCAGCATCGCGATCACGCCGATGGCCGTGTTGCTGGCGCCGCTGGTCTGCAGGCGCACGGCCAGCACGGGATTGAGCAGGCTGTAGCTCAGCACGACCAGGGCCGTGCCGAACATCACGCGCCACAGTCCGGGCGGCAGGCCAGGCAGGTTCAGGAAAGCGGTGCGGGGCAATTCAGTTCAGCCAGCCCTTGCGGCGGAAATACCAGAAGGGCGTCACGATGGACAGCAGCATCAGGCCCAGGGCCAGCGGGTAGCCCCAGCGCTGGCTCAACTCGGGCATGAACTTCCAGCACATGCCCG
>CAYPUS010000301.1:0-1208 GCA_964413815.1 uncultured Aquabacterium sp.
GGCGTTGGGCGCCTGCTCGTCGATCAGGTAGACCTTGGGCATGGGCAGTTCGGCCTTCTGCGCCAGTTCCTTGACCATGGCGTAAAAGCGCGGCGCGGAGGTTTCATCCACCTCGCGCGCCCGGTACATCTTCAGCACCATCTTGTCCGAGAACCAGTAGCTGAAGAAGTTCATGCCCAGCGCCACGACCAGCGCCAGCATCATGCCTGCGCGGCCTCCCAGCATGCTGCCGATGGCCATGAACAGGGCGGTGATCGCCGCCATCAGGATGGCGGTTTTCATCATGTTGAACATCTTTGCGGGCCTCCTGACCCGTGAGGTGTGGTCGTACGGAAATGGGCCATCACGATGATGGCAAGCCATTAGATAGGGTGAACCCGCGTGGATTCAAGCCAGCGTGGGCGGCAGGGGCGTACTTTGCATAAATTCACGCGCGCCCACGCGCTTGCCACCCGGCTTTTGCAGGGTCTGCAAGGCCAGCGCCTGTTCCCCGCACGCCACCACCAGGGTGTCGCCCTGGGCATGCAGCACCTCGCCCGGCTGTCCCTGCGCGGGCACGACGCCTGCGGCCCACAGCTTGACCGTGAGCTCGCCCAGCCGGAAGGTCGTGCCGGGGAAGGGGTCGAAGGCCCGCACGCGCCGCGCGATGGTGGCGGCCGGCAGGCGCCAGTCGATGGCGGCCTCGGCCTTGTCGATCTTGTGCGCGTAGCTCACCCCCGCCTCGGGTTGCGGCATCGGGCGCAGCCCCCCGCAGGCGGCCATTTCCAGGGCCTCGACGATCAGGCGTCCGCCCAGGCGCGCCAGGCGGTCGTGCAGGGCCGCGGTGGTGTCGTCCTCGCGGATCACCTCGGCCTCGGTCAGCAGCATGTCGCCGGTGTCCAGGCCCGCATCCATCTGCATGATGGTGATGCCGGTCTGGGCGTCGCCGGCCTCGATGGCGCGGTGGATGGGCGCGGCGCCCCGCCAGCGCGGCAGGAGCGAGCCATGGATGTTCAGGCAGCCCAGGCGGGGCAGGTCCAGCACCCACTGGGGCAGAATCAGGCCATAGGCGGCCACCACCATCACATCCGGCGCGGCGGCGCTCACGGCCTCGCGCGCGGCGGCGGCTTCCTCAGGGTACTTACCGTCCAGGCGCAGGCTGTGCGGCTGCGCCACGGGGATGCCGTGCGCCTGTGCCAACTGTTTCACGCTGGATGCCTGCAGCTTCA
>CAYPUS010000301.1:1218-4370 GCA_964413815.1 uncultured Aquabacterium sp.
CAACCGAGGAACGCGTCCGGCTGGCCGGTCCGGCTGGGTCAGCACCAGCGGGACGTCGAAACCCGCCGCCAGGATGGCCTGCAGGGCTTCGCGGGCGAATTCAGGCGTGCCCGCGAACGCGACCTTCAGCTTGCCGGCCATCACGAAGGCGTGTGTTCTTCGCGGGCGCGCTTGACCAGCTTGGTCTTGATGCGGTTGCGCTTGAGCGGCGAGAGGTATTCCACGAACACCTTGCCCAGCAGGTGATCCAGTTCGTGCTGCACGCACACCGAGAGCAGCTCATCCGCATCGAATTCGTAGGACTGGCCGTCGCGGTTCAGCGCCCGCACCCGGATGCGCGCATGCCGGTGCACTTTGTCATAGATGGTGGGCACGGACAGGCAGCCTTCTTCCCAGACGATCATCTCGTCGCTGGCGTGGATGATCTCGGGGTTGATCAGCACACGCGGCTCGTTGCGCTCTTCGCTGGTGTCGATCACGACCACGCGCTCATGCACATCGACCTGCGTCGCGGCCAGGCCCACCCCTTTGGCGTCGTACATGGTTTCCAGCATGTCGTCGACCAGTTTGCGCACGCGGTCGTCCACCTGGGCTACGGGCTTGGCCACCGTGTGCAGGCGGGGGTCGGGATACTGAAGGATGGGCAGCAGGGCCATGATGCGAAATTCTCAGAGAAGACGGGAAGTGCCGCGGGGTGGGGAAACCAGCGAGACGTTGTGGAAGCGGCGCAACGTGCCGGGGGATGGTCGCCAATTTGTGGGCAGTAACACGGGGCAATTTTCGTTGCGACCGCCTCGGTTTTGCGGGCAGAATCAAACGATCATTGACCAGATTTTGCCGAATCCGAGCAGACCCTGCACAGGGCAATCTCATCGGCGGGCAATCGGAGCGTATTTTTTATGACCCAGCGATCGCTGTTGAGGAACCTGGCGGGCAACCCGGAGCTTGTGCGTCGAACCCGGAGCCGGAGTGTATCGGCGCTGATCGCGCTGGGTATGCTGGCAGGGGGTGCGGTGGCCACGTCCGCCCAGGCGCAGAAGTTTCCCGATTACCCGATCACCCCGCAGCAAAGGGCCACGGCTCAGCAGGTCGCCGAAGCCGGCGTGCCGCTGTCCGAGCTGTCTCCCAATGCCCCCGACTCCTACACCGTCAAGCGTGGCGACACGTTGTGGGACATTTCCGGGCTCTTTCTCAAGCGCCAATGGCGCTGGCCCGAGTTGTGGGGGATGAATCTGCAGCAGATCCGCAATCCCCATCTGATCTTCCCCGGCCAGATCCTCTATCTGGACAAGAGCAACGGCCGTGCGCGCCTGCGCGTGGGCCAGCCCATTGGCGACGGCGGCAACAGCAAGCTCAGCCCCCGCGTGCGCGAAGGCAGCCTGGACGACGCCATCACCACGGTGCCCGTGCACCTGCTCGAGCCCTTCTTCAACGAAGCGGTGATCTTCAACACCAGCGAGGAGCTCTTGCGCGCCCCCCGCATCGTCGCCACCCAGGAAGGCCGCGTGATGCTCTCCCGCGGCGAGACCGCCTATGTGCGCGGCGAAACCGCCGGCCGCCAGGACTGGCGCCTCTTCCGCGAGCCCAAGCCGCTGCGCGACCCCACCACCCATGAGGTGCTGGGCTTCGAGGCCCAGTTCGTGGGCACCGGCACCCTGGTGCGCGAGGGCCTGGAAGGCACCGGCGCCGATGGCAAGCCCGTCGTGATCCCCTCGACCATGACCATCTCCTCCCTGCGCCAGGAGGCCGGCGTGGGTGACCGCCTGGCCCCTGTGCCGCCGCGCGAGTTCTCCAACATCGTGCCGCGCGCGCCCAAGCAGGAGATCGCCGGCCAGATCGTGTCCATCTATGGCGATGCCCTGACGGCAGGCCAGAACCAGATCGTCGCCCTCAACAAGGGCGTCAACGACGGCCTGGAGCGCGGCCATGTGCTGGCACTGTGGCGCGATGGCGCCGTCACGCGCGACATGACGACCGATGCCAAGACCGTGATGAAGCTGCCTGACGAGCGCCACGGCCTGCTCTTCGTCTTCCGTGTCTTCGACCGCATGTCCTATGCGCTGATCCTCAACGTGCAGGAGCCGGTCAAGCCGGGCGACCGTTTCACCCAGCCTTGATCGGAGCGGCTGCGCCCTCGCGCAGCGTCCGGTCCCGGCAAGCGCTTCCTTCTTGAGGGGGAAGCACCCACAAAGGCAGGCCCGGCAACGGGTCTGCCTTTATGCTTTGGCGCCATCACAAGGGCAGGCATCACAAAAGAGACGGGGGCGAGGCATGGTGGGGACAGACAAAGGCGGGCGCCGCACAGGGACGGCTGATGGGACGGCCGACGGGACGGCCGACGGGACGGGCGTGGCCGGGGCCGGGATGCCCACCGGCGAACTGCGAGCCTGGTTGCGCCTGCTGCTGACCCCGCAGGTCGGGCCGATCAAGGCGCGCCGGCTGCTGCAGGCCCTGGGCTCGCCCCAGGCGATCTTCGAGGCTCCCCAGCCGGCCCTGGCCGCGGTCGCGGGCGTGCGCGAAGCGGCGCTGCTGTGCGAGGAGCCCGAGGGGCTGCAAGCCCAGGTCGAGGCCACGCTGGCCTGGTTGCAAGGTGCGCCCGCCCTGGGGGATGGGCAGCCTGCGAGGCAGGTGTTGAGCCTGGCCGATGCGCGCTACCCTGCGGCCCTGCTCGAAGCGGCCGACCCGCCCCCGCTGCTGTTTGCCGAAGGGCGCCTGAGCCTGCTGGCCGCGCCGTCGGTGGCCGTGGTGGGCAGCCGCCACCCCACGCCCCAGGGGGCCGACAACGCGCGGGCGTTCGCGCGCGCGCTCAGCGAGGCGGGGGTGACCGTGGTGTCCGGGCTGGCCCGCGGCATCGATGCGGCGGCCCACGAAGGGGCGCTGCAAGGACGGGGCAGCACCATCGCCGTGGTCGGCACCGGCATGGACATCGTCTACCCCAAGTCGCATCAGGCATTGGCGCGCGCCATCGCCCAGACGGGCTTGATGCTCAGCGAATTCACCTTCGGCACCGGGCCGCTGGCGCCGAACTTTCCCAAGCGCAACCGCATCGTGGCCGGCCTCACGCGCGGCACCTTGGTGATCGAGGCGGCCTTGCAATCGGGCTCGCTGATCACCGCCCGGCTGGCCGCCGAGATGGGCCGCGAGGTGCTGGC
>CAYPUS010000302.1:0-467 GCA_964413815.1 uncultured Aquabacterium sp.
GCAGGGCGGGGTTTGCGGCCGCGGCATGCATGGCCAGCGGGTGCTCGGGCGCGACGGCGCAGAAGGTCACGCCCATGATGGTGTCGGCGCGCGTGGTGAAGACCCACAGCTGGCCATTGCCGATCTTCTGGCCGTCGGCACCGGTGATGTCGTGGGCGAAGGAAAAGCGCACGCCTTCGCTCTTGCCGATCCAGTTCTCCTGCATCAGCCGCACGCGCTCGGGCCAGCCGGACAGGTAGTTCTTGTCCTCCGGGTTGGCCACGGCCGAGAGCAGCTCGTCGGCGTACTTGGTGATGTTCAGGTAGTAGCCAGGGATCTCGCGCTTTTCAACGAGGGCGCCAGAGCGCCAGCCGCGGCCGTCGATGACCTGCTCGTTGGCCAGCACGGTCTGGTCAACCGGGTCCCAGTTGACGGTCTGGGTGCGGCGCTCGCAGACGCCGGCTTCGAGCATCTTGATGAACAGCCAC
>CAYPUS010000302.1:477-4341 GCA_964413815.1 uncultured Aquabacterium sp.
TGGCGATCTCGCGCGACCAGTCGATCGCCAGACCCATCGCCTTCATCTGCTTTTTCATGTAGGCGATGTTGTCGTAGGTCCAGGCGGCCGGCGGCACCTTGTTCTTGAGCGCGGCGTTCTCGGCGGGCAGGCCGAAGGCGTCCCAGCCCATGGGCATCAGCACGTTGTGACCGTTCATGCGCAGGTAGCGCGTGAGCATGTCGTTGATCGTGTAGTTGCGCACGTGGCCCATGTGCAGCTTGCCACTGGGGTAGGGCAGCATGGAGCAGGCGTAGAAGGGCTTCTTGTCCTTCGATTCCGTCACGCGGTAGGCGTCCTGCCCCTCCCAGTGTTGCTGGGCGCGCGCTTCGACGGCGCGGGGATCGTAGGCCTGCGAGTCAGCGAGGGGGGAAGTCGGGGTGGGGGAGGTCATCGGCGCGCCGCAAAAACAAGAGGCCCGGCGCCTGGCAAGGCGTCGGGCGGTTACAGGTTCGAATGGAAGATTATAGGAAGGGCCGGGGCCGAACCGCGCCCCGACTTCCGGTGAGGGCGCGCTGGCCGTGCTGGTTCACACCAAAGGGGTGACCTCGGCCCACTCGCAGCTGCGCCGGTACAGCAGGTCCTGCAGCGCCGCGTCACGGGCCGCGGCCGAAACGATGCGCGGGTGCTGGATCGAGAAATAGCCGCCGGTCTGCCCGCGCCGCTTGGCGTCGAGCGCCAGATCGGCCGCGAGCTTGCCCGCGCGCTCGGGCCCGATCAGGAAGGGCTTCATGAAGGCGTATTGCCAGCCGGGGATGTCGCGGTACAGCGGCGAGGCCACGCCACCCGGGTGGAGGGCCTGCGAGGTGATGCCCGCCGGCAGCTTGCGCGCCAGGGCGTTGCTGAACAGCAGGTTGCCCAGCTTGGACTGCGCATAGGCGGGCAGCACGCGGTAGGGGCGGCGCCCGCGTGCGGTGTCCAGGTCCATGCGACCGATGGTGTGCGCGATCGACGAGAGGTGGACGATGCGTGCGTCGCCCTGGCCGGGACCTACCGCGTCGGCGGCCTTTTGAAGCAAGGGCAGCAGCTTGTGCGTGAGCAGAAAGGGCCCCAGGTAGTTGCCGCCGAACTGCAGCTCGAAGCCCTCGGCCGTGAACTGCTGGCGCACCGGCACGGCGCCGGCGTTGTTGATCAGCGCATCCAGGCGCTCATGGCGATCCTGGAAGGCGGCCACGAAGCGGAGGATCTTGTCGAAGGAGGCCAGATCCAGCTCGTACAGCTCGACCTGTGCGCCGGGCGTGCGCTGTTGGATTTCATCGCGGGCCCGGGCCGCCTTGGCCTGGTCGCGGCAGGCCAGGCAGACGGTGGCGCCGCGCTGGGCGAGCTCATGGGCAATGGCCAGGCCGATGCCTGAATTGCCTCCGGTGATGACGACGGTCTTGTTGGGCATGTGGCGGGCCGGGGTGGCGGGTGCCCCGCTCCTGTGGTCAATGTTCGGTGAACGAATGGTATGCCATGCTGTGCGGGCCGCGGCCGGGTGGCGCGCCCTTGCCGCTATCCTGGGGGTCGTTTTGCGTGGCTTGAAAAACGGAGAAGAACCATGCGCGTGCTGACCTTGATCTTGTTGGGCATCGTGGCGGGCGTGACCGCCTTGTCGGTCTTGAACTGGCCTGTGATCGTCGCGCCCACCTTGTTGTCGCTGGGCTTTGTGGAGGTGTCCCTGCCGCTGGGCTTGATCCTGCTGGGCGTACTGGGGCTGGTGTCGCTGCTGTTCCTGGCCTTTGTGATCTACATGCAGGGCTCGGCCTTGATGGACGCGCGCCGGCTCACCAAGGAAGTGATGGCCAGCCGCGATCTGGCGGACAAGGCCGAAGCCTCGCGGTTCACCGAATTGCGCAACTTCGTGGCCGAGACGCTCAAGACGCAGCACGAGCAGGTGCTGGCGCGCATTGCCGCGCTGGAGGAACGCAGCCAGACCCTGACCGAGCAGACGGGCAATGCGCTGGCGGCCAGCATCGGCGAGCTGGAAGACCGGTTGGAGCGCCAGCAGGGCTTGTCGCTCCCGCGTGGCTGACTGAGCAAGTGAGGCCCGGGCTCAGGCCTGGGCGGCGGTGCGGGGGCTGCCCTGCACGCGCTCGATGAAGCCCAGCACGGCGTCCGCGAAGCGCGCGGGGTCTTTGATCAAGACCCAGTGGCCGGCATCCATCTCCGTGCGGTCCAGGTGGCTCACCCAGCGCGACAGATCCTCGGTGATCCAGGGGCTGACGAAGCGGTCGCGCGTGGGCACGATCAGGAGCACGGGCGCATGGGCATGGCGTGCGCGCGGGGCCAGCATGCGCTGGAACACATTGGCGCGGTAGAGCCAGACGCCATGCTCGCCGTCGGCGGTCTGGGTGGCGCGCGGTTCGATGTGCACCCCTTCGATCCAATGCATCAGCGCGGGCCAGTGGCGCCCGATGCCCCAGTGCCACTGGGCTTCGGGCAGCCAGGGCAGCTGGAACAGATAGATGTACCAGGACTTGAGCATCTGCATGCCGAAGCGGTAGAGGTTGTGCGGTGTCGGGCGTTGCATCAGGCTGCGCATCCAGTGGCCGGCGTGGTCCAGGCAGGGCCCGGAGCAGGACGTGTAGGAGGCGATGCGGCCTTGCAGCGCCGGCTCGGTGACGAACTCCCAGCCCTGCACCGAACCCCAGTCGTGGCCGACCAGGTGCACGGGCTGATCCGGGCTGACGGCGTCGATGACCGCTTTGAAGTCGGCCGTGAGCCTGTCCAGGCGGTAGGCCGCGCAGCCCGTGGGCTTGAACGAGTCGCCCGCGCCGCGCACGTCATAGGCGATCACCTGGTAGCCCTGGGCGGCCAGCCTTTCTGCGACAGGGCGCCACTCGCTGCGGTTGTCCGGGTAGCCGTGCACCAGCACGACCACGGGTGCGCCGGCCGGCCCCCAGCTTTGCGTGCGCAGCGGGCCATCGGGGCCCGGGACATCGAAGGTGGTGGAGGGCAGGGCAGGCGTCATGGCGCAGGAGGCTTCGGGCAGGCAGGTATGCATGCGGGCATGCGGGAGAGAAGCGTGCATGCTAGGGGGCCCCATTGTCTGGCGCCAATGGCAAAGGGCGACAGAAAGGCAGTCCTGACGACAGGGCGTCCCCGGGGATTGCCCGCCCGCCGCCCTGGTGCGCGGCGCCTCAGGGCTGACCGGACCCGCCCAATTCAGGCGCGGCGGCCAGGGCGGACGCCGGCAGGCCGAACACATGGTCGAACAGCCAGTTGAAGCCGAAGGTGTAGAAGAGGAAGAAGGCCATCAGGCCCAGGTCGGCCAGCAGGGCGGCCCACCAGCCGACGTTCAGCCACCAGGCGATCATCGGGACGGTCATGATGGCCAGGCCCGTTTCGAAGCCGAGGGCATGCATCGCGCGGCGCAGCACGGTGCGCCGACGGTCGGCCTGGCGCCGCTCCCAAGCTTCGAAGAGCGTGTTGTAGGCCATGTTCCACAGCACGGCCGTCACCGAGCACGACACGGCCAGGCCCAGCGAGGCGCCCACATCCTTGTCGGACCACAGCTTCATGGCCACCGTCACGATGGTGATGGCGAAGATTTCGAACAGCGTGGCGTGGATCAGCTTGCGCCGGGGGCCTTGCAGGCCGGCCGGCGTGGCCGCGGGAGGGAATGCAGACATACGGCCGCGAGCTTAGCAGCCCGGCAGTGGCCGCCGCCGTCCACAGATCACGCTCAGGCCGGCTGGTCGAGTTGGGGTGCCTGATGTGGCGGCTGGTTTGGCGGCTGCCCGGCACCCGCCAGTTCCAGCTCCTGCTGCTGGCGCGCATGGGCCTCCTGCATGGCGCGCACCTCGTCTTGCGACAGCAGCCTGCCGTTGTAGAGCACATAGACCTCGTCGCCCTCGCTCAGGG
>CAYPUS010000303.1:0-4314 GCA_964413815.1 uncultured Aquabacterium sp.
GGTGTAGTTCACCGATGCCAGGAAGGTGACGGGCTCGCCGACATGGATGGGCTGCCGGAAGGTGACCCGGTCGACCGAGAGCGTGACCACGTAGCTGCCCGCATAGCGCGCGGCGCAGGCATAGGCCACCTGGTCGAGCAGCTTGAGGATGGTGCCGCCGTGCACATTGCCGGCGAAGTTGGCCATGTCCGGCGTCATCAGCACGGTCATGCGAAGTTGGTGGCGTTGTTGGTCGATGTCCATGCGATGGGGCCTTCTCGGTCGCGTCGTGGGGCGCGGGGTGTTTCGCGTTCTTGTTGGTGTGGTGGCGCGCGTGGCGTTTCACTGAGGCCAGGGGTGATGCGGGCCCAGCACCTGTACCGGCACGCGGGGCGCCAGCGCGCACATCAGCTCATAGCCCAGGGTGCCGCTGTGGTGCGCCACCTCGTCGATCGACAGCAGCGGTGTATGGCCCGCTTGCGTGGGGCCGCGGCCCCACAATGTCACCTCGCTGCCGATGTCGGCATGCGGCACGGCGCTCAGGTCCACGCTCAGCATGTCCATGGACACGCGGCCCACCAGCGGCACACGCACGCCATCGACCAGCAGCGGCGTGCCATCGGTGGCATGGCGGGGGTAACCATCGGCATAACCGCAGGCGACCACGCCGACGCGCATCTCGCGCGGGGCGGTGAAGCGGCTGCCATAACCCACGGTGTCGCCGGCCTTCAGGTGCTGGACGCCGATCAGGCGCGAGCGCAAGGTCATGGCCGGCTGCAGGCGCCAGTGGGTGGCGTCGTGCTCGGGGTAGTCGGGCGAGGCGCCATAGAGCATCACGCCGGGGCGGATCCAGTCGCCGCGCACAGCGGGGTCCTGCGCGTGGCGCAGCGTCGCGGCGCTGTTGCACAGTGAACGTTCGCCGCTGAGGTCGGCCGTGGTGGTCTGGAAGACGGCCATCTGCTCGGCGATGCCGCGCGGGCCATCGGCATCCGAGAAGTGCATCATCATCGAGACTTCATCGACCTGGGGCAGGGCGCTCAGGCGCGCCCAGGCGCTGCGGAAGGCCTGCGGCGTGAAGCCCAGGCGGTTCATGCCGCTGTTCATCTTCAGAAAGACGCGGTGCGGCCATTCGGTCTTGTGGGCGGCCAGCCAGTCGATCTGCTGGTCGCAATGCACCACATGCCACAGGCCCAGGCGTGAACACCATTCGAGATCGCGGGCTTCGAAGACGCCTTCGATCAGCAGGATGGGGCCGCGCCAATCGAGCTCGCGCAATTTCTGCGCTTCGGCGATGTCCAGTAGCGCGAAGCCATCGGCCGCACGTAAACCTTCGTAAACCCGCCGCACCCCGTGGCCGTAGGCCCGCGCCTTGACGACAGCCCAGATCCGGGCGTCTGGCGCGCACTCGCGGGCGCGCTCGAGGTTGTGTTGCAGGGCGTCGAGGTGGATCAGGGCTTCAAGCGGGCGCGGCATGTGGCCATTTTGCCAGCCTTGCATCGAGGGTTGGCCTGTCCCTCGTTCGTGTGTCGAAGGCGCGGGAATGCCGCCGGGCGCCTTGGGATGTGTAACCGGCCGTGCTATAACCGGCGCCGTTGATGTGGCCCGTACCGCGTGTGTCCGGACATGTCCGCAGAGTTGACAAACAGCCCCCTCGGACAGGTACTTCTCCGACGCTCGCGAATGAAAAAAGGCTTTTTCACGATCATGTCGGCGCAGTTCTTCAGCTCGCTGGCAGACAACGCATTGCTCGTCGGGGCCATCGAACTGTTGAAGACCACGAACGCGCCCAACTGGCACGTGCCGGCGCTTGCGCCCATGTTCGCGTTCTTCTATGTGGTCCTGGCGCCGCTGGTGGGCGCCTTCTCCGATGCCTTGCCCAAAGGGCGGGTGATGTTTTATGCGAACAGCATCAAGATCATCGGTTGCCTGTGCATGCTGTTCGGCATGCAGCCGCTGCTCGCTTATGCGCTCGTCGGGCTGGGGGCCGCGGCCTATTCGCCCGCCAAGTACGGCATCCTCACCGAGCTGCTCCCGCCATCCCAGTTGATCAAGGCCAATGGCTGGATCGAGGGGCTGACGGTGGGCTCGATCATCCTCGGCGTGCTGCTGGGCGGGCAACTGGTGGGTGATCATTTGTCACCGTACCTGCTGGCCATCGATCTGCCCTTCATCGACACGGGTGTGACCACACCGCCGCAAGCGGCCATCGCCTCGATGATCGTGCTCTATGTGATCGCTGCCTTGTTCAATCTGCGCATCCCGCGCACCGACGCGCCCCTGCAGCCGATGACCGGCAACGTCTTCGGCCTGCTGCGCGATTTCTGGGATTGCAATCAGCGTCTGTGGAAGGACCGTCTGGGTCAGATCTCGCTGGCCAGCACGACCCTGGTCTGGGGCATCTCGGGCAATATGCGGGTGATCGTGTTCCCTTGGGCCGCGGTGGCGCTGGGCTACACGACCACGCAGGCCTCTTCGCTGGCCGGGGTGGTGGTGCTGGGCACGGCCGCCAGCGCGGTGCTGGCCTCGGTGACGATGCGCCTGGACCAGGCCACGCGGCTGATCCCCTTGGGGGTGTTGATGGGCGTGCTGATGCTGGGTCTGAACTTCATCACCAGCCTGACCTGGGCCGTGCCCTTCCTCATCCTGCTGGGCGCCGCGGCCGGCTACCTGGTCGTGCCCATGAATGCCTTGCTGCAGCACCGGGGGCACAACCTGATGGGGGCAGGGCGCTCCATCGCGGTGCAGAACTTCAATGAACAGGCGTGCATCCTGGCGCTGGGCGGCATGTATGCGCTGGGCACCAAGCTGGGCGCCTCCGCTTTCCAGACCATCACCGTGTTCGGCATGTTCGTGGCGGTGACCATGGCCTTGATCGGTTACTGGCATCGCTGCAATGTGAGAAACCATCCCGCGGAGGTCGAGCGCCTGCTCGAGATCGCCCGCAGCGATGGCCATCACCATTGATGACATCGCGCTACATAGGTTTACACACGGGCTGTCATCGCCTGGCGGCGTCGGGCCGTTGAGTCTCCATAACAGCACTAGGAGATGGCCATGAACGCAACCCGTTTTGTTTCTCTCGCCCGACTTGTCTCGATCGCCGGTCTGGTATTGGCTTCGGCCACCGCCGCGCAGGCGGGCGGCCGAGACAATGTCTACTGGGCGGTCAACATCGACGCGCCCACGCAGGGCAACGGCCGCATCGCCACCTCGTTCTCCAACACACGCGCTGGCGTGTACGGTCAACCCGCGCAGGTCATCTATGCGCCGCCCCCGGTGGTGATCCACTCGCCCGGCTACGTGTACTACCGCGGCGTGCCGGCTTACGGCCACGACCACCACCACCACCACCACCACCATCATCACGCCCATGGTTTCCGGCCCGCCCAAGCGGCAAGCCATCTGCACATGGGACTGGCCCGGCTGCACCAGGGCATGGCGGACCGCCACGCCCAGCGCGCCCAGGCCTGGGCGGGTGGTCGGCACGATCACCGCGGCGGCCACCGCCGCTGAGGCGGGGCGCCGGTTCAGCGGCGCTTGCTGCCGCCTCCCAGCAGGGAGCCCAGCACGCCGCGGATCAGCTCCCGTCCGACGCTCGAGCCGATGGAGCGCGCCGCCGATTTGGCCACCGTCTCCAGCACGGAATCCTTGCGTCCGCTGCCCTTGAGCAGGTCGCCCAGCCAGCCGCCCTCGGATGAGGTGCTGCTGGGCGAGGCCGTTTCAGCGCGCCGCGCGGAGCCGCTGCGGGCCCGGGCTGGCGCATCGTCCCGCAGGGCCTGCTCGGCTTCTTCTCGCATGGAATGGGCCTCCGGCTTGTCGCTGGCCTTGCCGCCATCCTTGGCGTTTGCCTGTTCGCCTGCCTGTGCGCTCGCGACGGCCCGCCCCTTGAGCCGCTCGTAGGCCGATTCCCGGTCCACGGCCTGCTCGTAGACCCCCGCCACGAGCGAACCCTTGAGCAGGGCCTGGCGCTGCTCGGGCGAGATGGGGCCGATCTGGCTGCCAGGAGGCACCACGAAGACGCGTTGCGTCACCCCGGGGCGGCCCTTTTCATCGAGCAGGCTGACCAAGGCCTCGCCCACGGCCAGTTCGGTGATCGCGGTGGCGATGTCCAGGCCGGGGTTCGCCCGCATGGTCTCGGCGGCCGATTTGACGGCCTTCTGGTCACGCGGCGTGAAGGCGCGCAGCGCGTGCTGCACGCGGTTGCCCAACTGGCCCAGCACCGTGTCGGGCACGTCCAGCGGGTTCTGGGTCACGAAATAGACGCCCACACCCTTGGAGCGGACCAGGCGCACCACCAGCTCGATGCGCTCGACCAGCGCGGCAGGGGCGTCCTTG
>CAYPUS010000304.1:0-4289 GCA_964413815.1 uncultured Aquabacterium sp.
GGGTTGCCGACCAGGGCGATCAGGGGAGGGGAGGACGAAGGGGGCGTCGTGGCCGACATGGGGGCTCCTGCCGTTCTAACTGCTTGACTGCTTTGGGGAGGGGCAGGCCGATCAGCCCTCGGTGACTTCGACCATGGAGGACTCCAGCCGGCGCATGGCGAAGGTGCTGGTGCCCACGCGAACGGCCAGCGGGCCGCTGCCGAAGAAAACCCGGCGCAGCACCTGGACGCGCTCACCGGGGATGAAGCCCAACTCCATCAGGCGCCGCCTGAGCGCGCCACCGTCGTCCTGGCCGGTTTTGACCGCGCGGATGGTGGCCACCGCGTTCACGGGCAGCTTGTCCAGGGTCGTGGCGGTTTGGGGGGCGGCGTGCGTGGGGCTTGTCATGCCCTCATTCTAGTTTCAAATGGGAAGCATTCGCAATCACGGGGCCTGAAACCCGTCACGGTCTGCCCGTTCCCTCGGACTCGAACATCTGCAGCGCGCGGTGGCGGGTCTCCCCCAGGGCATGGCGCATCGCGATGCGGGGCACGTCGTGCGCGGCCAGGGTGAAGCTGTCACCGGGGGCGGGCAGCGGCATGGGCGTGTAGCCTGTTTCGGTCCAGACATAAAAGCGCCAGGGCACCCCGGCATCGAAATGAAAGCGCACCGCAGTGGGCGTGCCGGCCGGAGACAAGGCGGTCACCACGGCCGTCATGCGCCCCGCGCGCATGCGCTCACCCACCTTGAAGGGGCGGGTGTGCACATCCCGGCTGAAGCTGTCGATGAAGCCCTTGCCCTGCGGCTCGCGCAGTTCCAGGGTGCGCGCGTCCAGCATGGTCAGGGACAGGTCGTGTATGCCATGGGCCAGCGAGTGGATGGCGGGCGGATTGGCGATGCCGTGGTAGCGGCGCACGGCGGCGTAATAGACGCTCAGGGGGGCCAGGGGCGGGTTCAGCAGCACCATGCGCTCGCCTGGATGGCGACGGGCGTCGGGCAGGCTGAGCGGATCGAGTTCGGACGATGGCAGCACCATGTTCTTGCGCAGCACCGAAAGGCCCAGGGTCTGGATCGGGAACAGCACCAGGTGCACGAACATGATCAGACCGACGCACAGCTTGCCGCCCCGCGCCAGCCAGCCCCGGTGCAGTCGGTGCGTGGCGAGCACCTTCATCAGCAGCATCGCCAGCAAGCCGCTCATGCCGATTTCGGCAGGCAGCAGCAAGCGGTCGGTGGGCTCGGACGCGCACATCGGCACGAGGGTGAGCAGCGAGCCCAAGGCCAGGAAACGCGCCAGCGGATTGGCCCACAGGCCGTAGGCACGCGCCACCAGCCACGCCAGCGCGATCACGCCCGTGGCCATGGCCGCGTAGATCACCTGCTGCGGCGGCGGCAGCAGTTGCAGACCCGCCGAGGGCAGGCCGATCAGTTGCGCCTGCATCAGCGCGGGGATGCGCAGCAGCGCCATGCCGATGAAGCGAAGCGGGTCGCTGGCCGGGTCGACATAAAAGCCCGAGCCGGTGCTGCCATAGTCCATGGCCGTGTAGGCGATGCGCCAGAGCACCAGCACCAAGAGGAAGGGCAGCAGCGTGCGCAAGGCGGACGCGGCGCGCCGGGGCCAGGAGGCGGTATGGGGGCTTGCTGCACTGGCCGGGCCGCCATACACCAGCGCGTGCGCGGCCAGATAGCCCAGCGTGGCCACGCCCGCTTCGGCCGACAGCAGGGCCATGGCGAACCAGGTGATCGCCAGCCAGCCATGCCGGGGCGAACCGCGCGTGCGCCAGATGTGGAAGGCGGTGACGCAGGCGGCCGTGAAGCAGGCCGCCACCAATTGATTGCGCGCGGCGATCCAGGCCACCGCTGTGAAATGCAGGCTGCTGGTGGCAAAGAACAGCGCGGCCAGCCTGGCTCGCACCGGCGCGGCGGAATCCAGCACCTGGTGCAGGCGGGCCACCAGCCAGATCAACAGGCCATACCACAGCACGCTTTGCAGGTGCATCAGCGCGGGGGCATCGGGCCACAGTTGATAGTCGAGCCAGTGCGTCAGTTCGGTCACTGGGCGCCAGAAGGTGGTGCGCAGGTCATCAGCGGCCCACCACATCAGCTCGCCGCGGGCCTTGAGGGCCTGATTGGTGGCGACATCGCCCGTCAGAAAATGGAACAGCCCCCAAGGAGAGCCGGGGTGCTCCGCGACACGTTTGCCCTCCATCAGAGCCGACCAGTGGAGGAAGTCGTCCATGCTCAGGCCGCCGTTGGCGCCCGGCATGACGAGGAGCATGCCCAGCAGCGCGATCACGGGGACCGACCAGCGGTGCGTCAGCCACGCCGACCATGTCCTGGAACCCCCTGCAGCTTGTCCATCGCGTGGATGTGCGTATGGCCTGATCATTTGTTTTGTTCTGTGTGACAGATTGGCTATTTTGAAGCCACTCCTTGTAGGGGGCTACCCCGAACTCGGACTATTTCACCCCATGTTTATGGGGTGTCCAGAGGCCTGGGACAGCCTCTGGATGTAGGAGCTTGACAGCATCGGCGCGGCATGCAAACCGGCGACCCCGGCCCCCACTGTGGGTGAGATATCTCATCCACCACTTCCACACCCCCTTGCAGGTCCTTGATTCATAAGGACTTTTTTTGCGCCAATTCGCGCCAAAATCGGCGCTAAGTCTTTGATTTCATTGAACTTTTTTTTACTTTGTCCTTGTTTTGGAGATATGGATCGGGTAAAGTGGGATTAAGTGCAAATTCGTGGAGTTTTGTGTGAGCTTGATCTTCCAAGGTGCTTCGGCGCTGTCGCTGGATGCGAAGGGACGCATGGCCGTCCCTGCGCGCCATCGCGACGCCCTGCAAGCGCTTTGCGGGGGGCAGCTCACCATCACCAAGAACCCTGACGGCTGCCTGATGGTCTTCCCCCGTCCGGCGTGGGAGGCCTTCCGCGACAAGGTCGCCGCCTTGCCCATGTCCGCCGCCGGCTGGAAGCGCATCTTCCTGGGCAACGCGATGGACGTGGAGATCGACAGCGCCGCGCGCGTACTGGTCTCGCCCGAGCTGCGCGCCGCCGCGGGCATCACCAAGGATGTGATGCTGCTGGGCATGGTCAGCCATTTCGAACTTTGGGACGCGCAGCGTTACGCCGCCCACGAAGCCGAGGTCATGGCCCAGCCCATGCCCGACGCCCTCCAGGATTTCACTTTCTGACGCGATGCAGGAAGGAGCCACACCTTGGCGGCATCAAACGGTTCTGCTGCACGAGGCGGTCGAGGCCTTGTGGGTGCCTGGGCCCGATGGCGTGGCGGCGCCGCGTCCCGATGGCATCTATGTGGATGCCACGTTCGGCCGCGGTGGCCATTCGCGCCTGATCCTCTCGAAGCTGGGTCCCGGCGCGCGCCTGATCGCGCTCGATCGGGATCCCGAGGCGGTCGCCCATGCCACGCAGGGGCCCGATGCGATCACGGATCCGCGCTTCCAGATCGTGCATGCGCCCTTCTCATCGTGGGCCGAGGTGATGGCCGATCTGAACGTGCCCGCGGTGGATGGCCTGCTGATGGACATCGGCGTCTCCTCGCCGCAGATCGACAACCCCGCGCGTGGCTTCAGCTTCCGCTTCGATGCGCCGCTGGACATGCGCATGGACACCACCCAGGGCGAGAGCGCCGCCGACTTTCTGGCGCGCGCCTCGGTGGACGAGATCACGGAGGTCATCCGTGATTACGGCGAGGAACGGTTTGCTTGGGGGATTGCAAAGGCGCTTGTCGCTCGCCGCGACGAGGGCCAGCCTGTGCGCACCACCGCCGAGCTTTCGTCGGTCGTGGCTCGTGCGGTCAAGACCCGCGAGCACGGGCAAGACCCCGCAACCCGCACCTTCCAGGCTCTTCGGATTCACGTCAACCGTGAACTCGGCGAGCTGGAAGATGCCCTGGAGGGCGCATTGACCATGCTGGCACCGGGCGGCCGCCTGGCGGTCATCAGCTTCCACTCGCTGGAAGACCGCATCGTCAAGACCTTCATCGCGCGCCACAGCCGCGAGGAGGTCGATCGCCGCGTGCCGTTTGCGCAGGCCCGCCCGCTGATGCTGGAAGCGGTCGCGCGCATCAAGCCTTCGCAAGCCGAGATCGAGGGCAACCCCCGCTCGCGCTCGGCCGTGCTGCGCGTGGCCGCCCGCACCGATGTGCCGTGGTCCGAGCAACTGGCCGCGGCCGGCCGGCCCGCCGGCGCGAAGGTGGCCAAGGTCGGCAAGGCCGGCGGCAAAGGCGCGGGCAAAGCTGCAGGCAAGGCCTCGGGCAAGGGAGATCACTTGCGGCCTCCCTTGC
>CAYPUS010000305.1:0-4287 GCA_964413815.1 uncultured Aquabacterium sp.
GTTGGACGTGCTCAACCGGCTGGTCGATCTGGGCAACACGGTGGTCGTCATCGAGCACAACCTGGATGTCATCAAGACGGCCGACTGGCTGATCGACATGGGCCCCGAAGGCGGCTCCGGTGGCGGCACGCTCGTGGTGGCCGGTACGCCCGAAGACATCGCCGCGCACAAAGGCAGCCACACGGGCCGCTACCTCAAGCCCCTTCTGAGCGGGCGCTGAGGCCTGTCCAAGAGGCCGGCGCGCTGAAGGGCCGGGCGCTCAGCCCCGCATGAAGCCCAGGTCGTACGAAGACGCGTTGAACTGGGACAGATTGGGCAGGATGGACCGCAGGTCGCCGTCCGACACGCCCATCCAGCGCCCTAGCGTGTAGGCGTACTGGTCGACCGATGTGCTGGGGATCAGCACACCGTTGTGAATCTGGTCGGGGCTGCTGAACACGCCCTGGGCATTGCCGGTGCTGTATTGCGGGAAGCTGCCGTAGACCTCGCCGCCCTGCACCGCGCCGCCCATGATGAAGTGGTGGGCGCCCCAGCCATGGTCGGTGCCATCGCCGTTGGAGGTGAAGGTGCGGCCGAACTCCGAGGCGGTGAAAGTGGTCACCGCCGATCGCATGTCACCTGCCGGCATGTGGCCCAGTGCCCGGTCGAAGTAGGCCATCGCATGGTTGAGCATGGCCATGCGCTCGGCGTGGTCCGCGATCTGGTTGCTGTGCGTGTCGAAGCCGCCCAGGTTCACCATGAAGAACTGCCGGCTCATGCCGAGGTTGGCGGTGCGGTTGGTGTCGATCAGGCGCGCGACCATCTGCAACTGGATGGCCAGGGGATTGAGGCGCACCGAGCCGTCCACCGGGCTGATGTAGCGCAGCAGCGGATCGTTGGCGGGCGTGCTGACGCCGCTGGTGCTCCAGGGCGCCTGGCCCAGGGGGGCCAGCTTGGCGGTCAGCAGGTCGCTGGCCTGCAGGGCACGCTGCGTGATGCGCTGCATGTCGGCCGCGAAGATGTTGCGCGGGGCGATCTTGGGGGTGCCATCGGGCTGCAGCTTGCCCATCACGGCGGCCATGCCGGCGTAGGCGCGCTGGTTGAAGAAGATGTGCTTGTCCCAGCCCAGTTGCATGATGCTGGTGCTGTGCGCCTGGTAGGGCAGCACCACGCGTCCGCCCAGCCAGGGCGTGTTGCCGGTGGGGGCCATGCAGGTGAAGGACTTCTTGATCAGGGCGGCTTCCGCGCCAGCGCGGCCGGCCCCGTTGCCCTGCATCAGCAGGTCGCCCATCAGGCCGGCCCAGCCAGGCTGCGCGCCTTCGGGCCGGAAGGTCTGCCAGGTCGATTGCTGGTCGTTGTGCGAGAACAGCTTGGCCGGCTTGCTCGCACGGGCATTGCTGAAGTCGGCCTTGCTGGTCGGACGCGTCAGCGGGCCGACATTGGCCAGCACGGCCACGCGCCCGGCCTCATGCAGCGGGCGCACCTGTGTCAAGGCAGGATGCAGGGCGAAGTGCCGCCCCGCATGCGCGGCCCGGCCGGAGTGGGAAATGGGCAAGGCGCCGCCCAGGCGTTCCACCTTGTTGCCTGGCGCGCCAGGGTTGGGTGCCACACCAGGCCGTGGGATCGCGATGGAGGACGTGTCGCCGGCCGGCTGGCGGTGGGCGAGATAGTGGCCCCATGAGCTCTCGTCGGTGGCCAGCACGGTGTTGAAGGCGTCGTTGCCGCCATTGAGGAAGATGCACACCAGGGCCTTGTAGCCGCCGCCACCTGACGATTGGGCGGCCGCTTCGGTGATCGCGCTGAGGTTCAGGCCCAGGGGCAGGGCGGCGCCCATGGAGGACATGGCAGCCGCTTGGCGGAGAAAGTGACGACGGCTGGTGTGGCTCATGCCCGGGACCTGCTTGTTTACTGTTGAACGACGAAATCGGGGGACACGACCACGAACATGATCGCGGTGTAGGTGCGCATGCGCTTGCGTGCCGTGGTGTTGGCTTCCATGTTCTGCAGCGAGGCGATCGCTTCGGCACGGATGTCCTCGGGCAGCACCTTGCCCAGCATCTTCTGGGCGATGGCATCGATCAACCCGGCGGGATTGGTGGCCAGGCTGTCCCAGCGCGAGACATCGAACTGCACGTCCCAGCGGGCGGTCTGCGGGTTCCACTGGCCCCATCCACCGTCCAGGAAGGCCGCCACGGCGTTGGCAAAGCCGAGGATGGAGGTCTCGCTGGTGATCTGCATCTCCGGCGCCACCAGGCCGCCTTGCGCGATCAGGGTCTGCTGCGGCTGGTAGCCGGGCCGGAAGAAGTTGAAGACGGACGGCGAGCTCATGGGCGCCTGGCCAAGCTGGCTGCCCGGGTCGCTGGTGTCTTCAGCGCGGTAGTAGGGGATCTGCCCCGCGGCGGCCCGTGCGGCGTAGGTGTCGCTCACATGGGGAATGGTGCGCAGGATGTGGGCATAGCGGATCACCGGCTCCCGGATCTTGCCGTAGGTGTACAGCGTGGCGGCGTCCGGGTTGCGCGCTTCCTTGTGCAGCAAGATGGCCTTGACCACGGCGCGCAGGCTGCCCTGATTGGCACGGAAGACCTGGGTGATTTCCGAGACATAACGGTCACTGGGGTTGCTGGTGACCAGGCGCTGGATCAGCTGCTTGCTGATGAAGGGCGCCACGTTGGGGTGCGTAGACAGGCGATCCAGCGCGGCCTTGAGGCTGGCCTGCGGGTCGGCCACGGTCTGCGCCGGCACGGTCACACCCAGGAACTGCTTGGCCGAGACCGAGTGCGCGGGCGCGTACATGCTCATGCTGCTGACGAACTGCAGCGGCGATTCGCACACGTACTCGCGCATGAAGCAGCTGTACCAGGGCACCGATGCCTTGCCGGAAGGCAGGTTCCAGCTCAGGCCGGTGAACACCTTGGCCAGGCCCTTGACGTCATCGGCGCTGTAGGTCTCGATCGGCGCGCCGTTGAGCAGCTTGGGGCGGCCGCTGTCGTCCAGCTCGTACAGGCCGATGGAAAACAGCTGCATCACCTCGCGGGCGAAGTTCTCGTCGGGCACCCGGCCCGTGAGCGGGTCTTCCTTGCGGTTGCCCAGGTGGGACAGGTAGCGGCCCATGGCCGGATGCAGCGCGACGGCTTCGAGCAGCTCGCGAAAGCGCAGGTCGCCCTTGTCGGTGAGCATGTCCATGTAGCTGGCCACCGTGCCGCCGTGCTCGACCGTGTGGGTGGAGACCACGAAGATCTCGGACAGGGCGAAGGCCAGGCGCTGGCGCAGCTGGGCGGGGTCCTTGACGGCATGCGTCCACCAGGTGAAGAAGACGTCACGCGCCACGGGATGGGGCGCCGATTTCAGGGCGGCCGCCGCCGCCTCGGCGGTCTGCAGGTGCGAGGTCCGCAGGCGCATGCCGAACTGCTCGTCGATCCAGGCTTCGTAGCCGATCGCCTGCACACGGGCGATCTCTTCGTCGGTGGGGCCGAAGGTGGCCTGCGTCAGGAAGCGGTGCGCATCGCGCACAGAAATCGCAGCCGGCGTGACGGGGGCGGGCGTCTGGGGCGAGGTGGTGGTGCCGCCGGAAGAGCCGCTGCCACCGTTGCCTGTGTTGCCGTTGCCCGTGTTGCCACCGGTGTCAACGCTGCCGCTGTTGCTGCCGCCGCTGCCCACGGTGTTGCCGCCATTGGGCTCTTGGGCACCGCCCTCGCCACCGCCTCCTCCGCCACCGCAGGAGGCCAGCACCAGCGCCAGCGAGGCCATGGCCAAACGGCTGTGACGGACAAAAGAGGCAAACCCGGAAGCAGGGCGGAAAAACTCGAAGACGGCCATGGAGAGAACGCGGTGACAGCAGACGACCTGGATGGGTCATCGGCCGGGCCGACACGCTCTTGAGAAACCTCGCCTTCGCAAACCAGGGCCCCATCCACAAGGACCGCAATTTGACGGAACCACATGGCGCAATGTGGTTCAGTCCCGCCTCAATTGTTAGATGTTGTTTCTAACCGTGTGCAAATCAGGTGAGCTTGTGACATCTCTCACAGCACTGGCGAAAGGGCCTTTTCCGCGGCCTGCAGATCCAGGCCGGATCGCTGCGCCCAGTCCACCACCTGATCGTGGCCGATCTTGCCCACATTGAAGTAGGCCGCCTCGGGGTGGGCCATGTAGAAACCGCTGACACTGGCCGCCGGCATCATGGCCAGGCTTTCCGTCAGGTGCATGTGGGCCTCGCCGGCATCCAGCACCCGGAACATCTCGCGCTTGACCACGTGGTCCGGGCAGGCGGGGTAGCCGGGGGCAGGGCGGATGCCGCGGTATTGCTCC
>CAYPUS010000306.1:0-4283 GCA_964413815.1 uncultured Aquabacterium sp.
TGTCGGCGGCGAGCTTGCCGCGCCCGGAGATGTCGCCGATGCGGGCATCGAACACCGCATCGGTGGCCGCCTGCAGGGCCGGGAACGGCGGCTCGCCCTGGGCCTGGTTGCGTTTCCAGTGCGCCAGCACGTCGTGCCAGAGCAAGCAGGCCAGCAGGAAACTGGGCGCCACGGGCTTGCCTTCGGAAACGCGCCGGTCGGTGTCGGCCAGCGCGAGTTGCACGAACTGGTCGCGCCCCGGGTGGCGGCGAGCCTCGTCGAACACCGCATCGAGGATGGGAAAGACGCCCTTGTCCAGCCCCTGCTTGTGCAACTGGGCCAGCGACTGCTGGGCATGGCCCGTCTGCAGCAGCTTGATCATCTCGTCGAACAGCCGCGATTGCGGCACGTTCGAGAGCAACTCGGCCATCTCGCGGATGGGCGCACGTGTCTTGGGCTCGATCTCGAAATCCAGCTTGGCGGCAAAGCGCACCACCCGGATGATGCGAACGGGGTCTTCGCGGTAGCGCAGCTCGGGGTTGCCGATCATGCGCAGCACCCGCTTCTTGGCGTCCTTGATGCCACCGTGGTAGTCGACGACCGTGCCGGTGCGCGGGTCGTAGTACATGGCGTTGATGGTGAAGTCGCGGCGGGCGGCGTCCTGGTCCTGCGGGCCCCAGACGTTGTCGCGCAGCACCCGGCCGCTGGCGTCCACGACATGTGACTTGTCGGCCAGCTCCTTCTTGGAGGTCTTCTCATTGCCTTCGACCTGCTCGGCCGCGTTGGCATCCAGGTAGGCGCGGAAGGTCGAGACCTCGATCACCTCGTGTTCGCGCCCGCGGCCGTAGACCACGTGCACGATGCGAAAACGCCGCCCGATGATGAAGGCGCGGCGGAACAGGGACTTGACCTGCTCGGGCGTGGCGTTGGTGGCCACATCGAAATCCTTGGGGCGCAGGCCCAGCAGCAGGTCGCGCACGGCGCCACCGACGATGTAGGCCTCGAAGCCGGCATCCTGCAGGGTCTCGACCACCTTGCGGGCGCGCTCGTCCACCAGGCTGGGATCGATGCCGTGCTCGCTGGCGGGCACATCGAGACGCTTGCCGGTGGGGATGCGCGACGCGGCACCCTTGCCCGCGCGTGCGCCGGCAGTGCCGGCCCGCTTTTTGGCCGGGGTCTTGCCCAGGATCTTGTCTATCAGGCTTTTGATCATGCAAACAATCGAAGAATGCGCCAGCCACGCGCCAGGGCGATGGCTTCCAGTGCCGCGCTGGGATTGGTGGCCACGGGGTCGTTGGCGCGCTCCAGCAGAGGCAGGTCGTTGGGGGAATCGCTGTAGAAGCTCACGCGATCGAAATCGCTCAGGCGCCGACCTTGGTCAGCCAGCCATTGTTCCACACGTGTGATTTTGCCCTCACGGAAGGAGGGCACGCCGTCGATTTCGCCGGTGACGCGCCCCTGCGCATCCCGCATGAGCTTGACCGCCAGCAACGTCTCCACGCCAAAAGCGTCCGCGATGGGCCGGGTGACGAATTCATTGGTGGCCGTGACGATCGCCAGCAGATCGCCCTGCCGCCGGTGATGCGCGACCAGCTCCAGCGCCTGCGGGTGCATGGCAGGCAGGATCACCTCGTCCATGAAAGCCTGCTGCAAGGCGGCCTGCGCCGTGGCGTCGAGCTGGCGCCAGACGCTGGTGGTGAAGCGGATGTATTCGCCCAGCACCAGGGTGCCTTCGCAATACTGCTGGTAGAAGCCGTCGTTGCGGCGACGGTATTCGACCGGGTCGGCCAGGCCCTGGCGGATCAGGAACTCGCCGAACTCGTGGTCCGAATCGAGCGGCAGCAGGGTGTGGTCAAGGTCGAACAGACAAAGGTTCATGCGGTCTCCAGCGCCAGCATTTGTTTGAGCAGCGGAACGGTCACCTGCCGGTGCTCGGCCAGGGCAAAACGGTCGAGCCTGTCCAGCAGGCCCATCAGAAAGCCAAGATCGCGGCTGTAGCGGGTCAGCAGGTAGCCCAGCACCTCTTCGCTCAGCGTCAGGCCGCGCCGCGTGGCCTCGTGCTGCAGCGCGGTGCGCAGCCCCGCTTCGTCCAGCGGCGACAGCGCGAAACTCAGGCCCCAGCCCAGGCGCGTGCGCAGGTCGTCGCGGATGGGCAGATCGACCGAGGGAGCGGCGCCTGCGGCGATGATGAACAGCGGGCCACCCGCTTCGCTCTCGTCCACCAGCGGTGCCGCCGCGGCCGCCGCGCTCGCAGCGCTTGCGGATTGGATGAAGAGGTTGAACGCCAGATGCTGGTGGTCTTCCGGCAGACGCTCGCATTCGTCGATGACGGCCAGCGTGGGCATCAACGGATCAGGGGCATCCCACATCTGGCAGGTCTGGGCATTGAGCCAGATGGCGCCAAAGCCCATCGACAGCGCCCGCTCGACCATGGCCCGCAGCAGGTGCGTCTTGCCCGCACCAGGCGGGCCCCAGATGTAGACCGGCGAGACGGGGGCCTGCACCTGCGGCCAGGCGCGCAGCCAGGACAGCGCCTCGGTATTGCGCCCGGGCAGGAAGTCATCGAGCCCTTGTCGGGCCACTGCGGGCCCCAGGTCCAGCGGAATCTGACGCATGGGCGTCGTTGTCGTCGTTTCGGGGCGCTTGCCCACGGCCTCCAGCACGGTCATCACATCACACAAG
Source organism: uncultured Aquabacterium sp. (assembly GCA_964413815.1). Taxonomy (GTDB): domain Bacteria; phylum Pseudomonadota; class Gammaproteobacteria; order Burkholderiales; family Burkholderiaceae_C; genus Aquabacterium. Next base: position 2,662 of record CAYPUS010000306.1, read on the forward strand.
CCGTCATGCGGGCGTCTGGTAGAAGCGGCTGCCGAAATAGGCGCGCAGCAGACGGCGCCCCAGCACCGTCAGGAAGGCCGACACGGGCAGCGCGATCAGCACGCCCCACAGCCCCATCCACTGGCCGAACAGCATCAGCGCGAAGATCACGCCCAGCGGATGCAGGCCGATGCGCTCGCCAACCAGGCGCGGCGTCAAGAAGAAGCTTTCAACAACCTGGCCCAGGCCATAGACCACCGCGATGGCCACGAGGGGGTAGCCCAGGCCATCGGAGCCGGAGAACTGCAGCAGCCCGGCCAGGATGGCCAGCACCAGGCCCAGGCCAAAGCCCAGGTAGGGAATGCACACGGCCAGCCCCGTCAGCACGCCGATGGGCAGGGCGAGCTTGAAGCCGAAAAGCTTGAGCCCGATGGCGTAGTACGCCGCCAGGATGAGCATGACGATGAGCTGGCCACGCAGGTACTGGCCCATGAGTTCATCGCTCTCGTTCATCACATCACCGGCCAAAGGGCGCCAGCGCATGGGCACCAGGCGGCCGAACAGGCCGGTCAGGTGGCGCCAGTCCAGCAGCCAGTAGAAGGCCAGCATGGGCACCAGCAGCCCCAGCCCCACCACCGACATCAGGTTGCCGCCCCCCACGACGACCGAGGTCCACAAGCGGCCGCTCCAGTCGCCGGCATGGTCCTTGAACAACTTGACCAGTTCGGCCTTGACGCCGTCGACCGTGGCGGGCAGCTCCACCCCCCATTGCTCCAGGAAATTGCTGACGGGTGTCCACAGTGAGGCCAGCAGATCGGGCAGTTGCTCGCGCAGCATGGGGCCCAGTTGCGAGACGATGGGCACCAGCAGCACGAAGAGGATGGCCATCGTCAGGGCCACCAGCAGCAGGCACAGGCTGATGGCCAGCGCGCGCGGCACCCGCATGCGCACCAGGCGGTTGACCGCCGGCTCCAGCAGGTAGGCCAGGACCATGCTGAGGATGAATGGCGCCAGGATGGCCGCGTGCAGCCACAGCGCGGCGCCGACGAGCACGATCGTCAGCAGAAGCCAGAAGGGCTTGAAAGGGGCGGTATGGGCGACAGGGGTCATGAACGGGCCATTCTACGGTCACGGGGCCTAGGCAAGGCCCATGCCCAGCCAGTTCAGCTCATTTCTTGCTGCCGTAGACGGCGATGCGGGCCGCGTCGAGGTCCTTGCTCAGTTGCGCGGGGTCGCGGCGCGACTCGGGCTGCGCCTGGTAGGCCGCCACGATGGCCGCCTCGCGGCGCTTGTATTCCGCGTCGCGCGGATCGGCCACGGCGGGCGGGGCCGCCTCGCACAGCTTGGTGCCCATCTGTTCCAGACGCTGCTGACGCATGCCTTCGTTGGGCTCGATGTCGCCCATCAGCGTCGCCTGCAGGAGCAAGGCTTCGCCGCAGGTGACCTCGACCTGCGCCACCCGGTCCGGCAACTCCGCCATGAGCTTTTCAGCCAGCTTGCGGCGGGTCAGCACGTCCGGGCCATCCTGCAGGGACTGCCATTGCTCGAAGCCTTTCTGGAAGCGCAGGTACTTGACCACACGCTCGAGCTCGGCACGGGGATTCGGAGTCTGGGCCATGGCATCCTTCACGGCGGCCCACTCC
>CAYPUS010000307.1:0-1999 GCA_964413815.1 uncultured Aquabacterium sp.
TCGTTCAGGTCGAGGAGTCCGGCGGTGGCGACGTTCGCGCCGAGCGAGGCGACCAGGGCGATGAGGAACCAGCACCAGGCGAGCCGGGACGGCCGGTGCCTCGACGATGCATTGCGCAAGCAATTCGGGATCGTCCAGGCCCGCGGCCTGCGCGGGCGTCAACGCGGCCAGGGCTGGCGCGTTGGGTACGGCGGAAGCGACTTGGGTCATGAATGGGGCTGCTACAGTCGGTGCGCCCCGGCTCGGGACGGCTCCGGTGCATGCCTGAGGATGGGCATACCGGGCGGCAATGTAGCAGGAATCAACGGGATTACCCTTAACAAGGATCAAGGAAATGAGCGGGATCGGTCTTCACGCCATGGGTTGCGGCCAAGGCCTGGCTGCGCGGCTGGCGGGCATCTGCCTGGGCCTGAGCACGCTGGGGGCGGCCTGCATGCCGGCATTCGGCCAGAGCGGGCCGCAGCGCCTGCCCGTGATCCAGCTGGGGGCGGGCATGCACATCATCAAGGCCGAAGTGGCCCGCACGCCCCAGCAGCATCAGATCGGCCTGATGTTCCGCGAAAGCATGGGCGGCAACGAGGGCATGCTGTTCATCTTCGATCAGCCTAGCAAGCAGTGCTTCTGGATGAAGAACACCCTGATCCCGCTGGCCATCGCCTTCGTCGAAGACGACGGCACGGTGGTCAACCTGGACGAGATGCAGCCCCGCACGCAAGAGACGCACTGCTCCGCCAAGCCAGTGCGCTTCGTGCTGGAGATGAACACCGGCTGGTTTGCCAAGCGCGGAATCAAGCCCGGCAGCAAGCTCAGCGGCCAGCCCTTCGCCGCCACGGCGCGCTGAGGCGGTCGCCCGCCATGCGTCTCAGCGCGTGCGCGCCGCGATGCGCTCTTTCAGTTGCGGCAGCACCATCAGCGCGGCCTCGCGCCCGGCCAGGATGGACAGGCGCCGCGCAGTGAAGTCGGCGCTGCCAATGCCTTCGAGCTTGGGGCGCATCACGACGTCGGCATCCTGCAGCTCGAACTGGCTGATCGAGTGGCCCATGATGTTGAAGGTCTGCAGGAGGATGTCGAAGGCGCTCTTGACGGATTGCCCTTGCGGGATGGCCGAGATGTCGACCGCGATCACGACCTCGGCGCCCATCTGGCGCGCGTAACGAACCGGAATGGGCGAGACGGCGCCGCCGTCGATGTACTCCCTGTCGCCGATCTTCACCGGCAAGAACACGCCCGGCACCGCGCTGGATGCACGCACCGCCATGCCGGGGTCGCCCCGCCGGAACAGGATGGGCTCGCCGCTTTGCAGATCGGCCGCCACGATGCCCAGGGGCAGGCGCATGGATTCGATGGGTTTGCCGCCCGTCAGCTTGCGCACGAACTTGGCCAGAGCCTCGCCCTTGAGCAGGGAACGGCCGGGGAAGACCCAGTCGGTGATGCTCGATTCGTCGAGCGTCATGGCCATGCTGCCCATCTCGGTCGGGGTCTTGCCGGACGCGTACAGCGCGGCGACCACGCTGCCCGCCGAGGTTCCGACGACGAGATCGGGCTTGATGCCCTGCTCTTCCAGTACCTGCAACACGCCGATGTGCGCGAACCCCCGTGCCGCGCCGCCACCGAGCGCCAGGCCGATGCGGGGCGGACGGGGTGCGGGCTGGGGTGCGGCCACGACGGGGGCAGACGGGCCGGCGACCGGCGGCGCCGATGAGACTGGCGGCGCCGTTGTGCCGCAGCCGCTCAGCGCGACAGCGCCCGCCAGCACAGGGGCAAGCAGGCCCTGCCTGCGGAACACGGCCCGGGCACCATATTCCAACCAGATATAAACAACTTCAAAAAATGTTCTTCTCATTTATATATGCGGACTGCTACATTCGCCGCTCCGATGGGGAACGTGCGCCTCGCAGTGTCGCCGAAAGCGACCCAGAGCGTGTCCATCGACGCATTTGTCCGCGCCAGCATGAAGATCAGGAACCTCGATTTGACAGAGAACGCCATCAACGCCGAA
>CAYPUS010000307.1:2009-4267 GCA_964413815.1 uncultured Aquabacterium sp.
ACGCCGAACACCAGGCGCTGGGGCTGCCTCCCATTGAAGACGATGTCGCGCATCCGTCCAGCCACCCGGTGCTGCGGATCGCGGTCTTCGCGGTGGTGTTCCTGCTGATCGCGACGCTGGCCTACCTGGCTGCCCGGCTGTTCAATGGCCAGCACAGCGCCACCGGCATGGAGTTGATCGTGGCCACCGTCACCGGCGACGCCTTCTGGAAGGCCGTGGCCGTGGGCCTGCTGGCCCAGGTCGTCGACGGCGCGCTGGGCATGGCCTACGGCATCACCTCCACCACCTTCTTGCTGGTTTCAGGCGCCTCGCCTGCGGTAGCCAGCGCCAGCGTTCATATTGCAGAAGTTTTCACGACGGGCGTCTCCGGCATATCCCACGTGAAACTCGGCAATGTCAACAAGAATTTATTTATAAGATTATTGATTCCAGGCATGATCGGCGCCATCACGGGCGCGACGATTGTTTCCAAAGTAGATGGTTCGGTATTGAAGCCATTTGTTGCGGTGTATTTGTTCCTGATGGGCCTGTATATCATCAGCAAGGTATTCAAGAAAATCCGCACCCGCAGGGAAGAGCCCCGGCACGTGGCCAAGCTCGGCCTGCTGGGCGGCTTCGTCGACGCGGTCGGCGGCGGCGGCTGGGGCCCCGTGGTGACGACCACGCTGGTGGGCACAGGCCAGGACCCGCGCACCACCATCGGCTCGGTCAATCTGGCGGAGTTCTTCCTGACTTTCACCAGCGCCACGGTCTTTGCCGTCCTCGTGGAGGAAGGCCCCTGGCCCACGGTGGCGGGCCTGGTGGTGGGCGGGCTCTTTGCCGCACCCTTCGCCGCCCTGCTCACCCGCCGACTCAGCACCCGAACCCTGCTGGTCCTTGTGGGTTCGGTCATATCCGCCGTGAGCGTCTACAATATATATCGCGCGCTTGGCTGACGTTCCCCACAGCTTCCGTCGCCCCATGTCGATCCCCGAGCCCCCCGCGGCAGCGCCCATATAAATAAGCCGTCTCCGTACATTTCGCAGAGTGATGCACCATGTATCAGTACACCGAATTTGACAAGCAGTTCGTCCGCCAGCGCGCGAACCAGTTCCGTGACCAGCTCGAACGCAACCTGGCCGGCAAGCTGGGCGACGAGGAATTCCGTCCTCTGCGTCTGCAAAACGGCTGGTACATCCAGCGCCACGCGCCCATGCTGCGTGTGGCCGTGCCTTATGGCGAGATGTCGTCCAGGCAAATCCGCCAACTGGCCCGCATCGCGCGCGAGTACGACCGCGGCTACGCCCACTTCACCACCCGCCAGAACGTCCAGTACAACTGGATCCCCCTGCCCAAGGCGGCCGACGTGATGGACCTGCTGGCCGAGGTCAACATGCACGGCATCCAGACTTCGGGCAACTGCATCCGCAACATCACGGCCGACGCCATGGTCGGCGTGGCCGAAGACGAGCTGATCGATGCGCGCCCCTATTGCGAGGTGCTGCGCCAGTGGTCGACCCTGCACCCCGAGTTCGCTTTCCTGCCGCGCAAGTTCAAGATCGCCGTCAGCGGCGCCAAGGAAGACCGTGCGGCCATCTACTGGCATGACATCGGCCTGCAACTGGTCAAGGATGAAGAGGGCGAGATCGGCTTCAAGGTGATCGTGGGCGGCGGCATGGGCCGCACCCCCATCACCGGTGCCGTGATCAACACCTTCGTGCCCTGGCAGCAGATCCTGGTCTACATCGAGGCCATCGTGCGCGTCTACAACCGCTATGGCCGGCGCGACAACATGTACAAGGCCCGCATCAAGATCCTGGTCAAGGCCGAGGGCCAGAAGTTCTTCGACCAGGTCAATCAGGAATTCAGCGACATCCTGACGCGTGACGCCGAAGGCGCCGCCCACATCATCCCGCAGGCCGAGTTCGACCGCGTGAACGCCGGTTTCAGCTATCCCGAAGCCGTGCAGGCCCACACGCCCGCTGGCAATGGCCTGTCCGCCGACGCGCCCGAGACCGACCGCATCCAGTTCGGCAAATGGCTGGAGCGCAACGTCAAGGGCCACAAGGTGCAGGGCTACAAGAACGTGCACCTGTCGGTCAAGCGCCCGGGCCAGGCCCCTGGCGACGTGACGGATGCGCAGATGGATGCCATCGCCGACATGGCCGACCGCTTCAGCTGCGGCGAGTTGCGCGTGACGCACGACCAGAACGTGCTGCTGCCCTTCGTGCGCGAAGAAGACCTGTTCGCCCTGTGGCAGGCCGCCAAGGCCGCCACCC
>CAYPUS010000308.1:0-4254 GCA_964413815.1 uncultured Aquabacterium sp.
GGGCTGCTGCTGGTGGGGCTGGACATCATCGGCGAGCAACTCACCGAGATCAACGTCACCAGCCCGACCTGTTTCCAGGAGATCACGCAGCAAGCCGGCTTCGACGTGGCCAAGCGCTTCGTGGATGCGCTGGAGGCGCGGTTGCCCGCCTGACGCCGAGCTGACTACTTGATCTGCGTATTGAAGAAGTTCAAGAGGCCGAGCCGGTTGGCCTCGTAGACGGCTTCGCTGCGCGAGTGCACGGCCAGCTTGCCGTAGAGCTTCTTGATGTAGGTCTGCACCGTGTGCACGGTGATGCCCTGCTGGCGCGCGATCTCGGCATAGGAAAAGCCCCGCGCGATGAACTCCAGCACCTCCTGCTCTCGGCGGCTCAGCGCCACGGGCGCCTCGGCGGCTGCAGCCGGCTCGCCCGGCTTGGCGCCCGCGGCGGCCGCGCCCTGGACCTTCGGCGTGCCGGCCCGGCCCGCAGCCGGGGCGGCGGGATGCAGACGGCGCAGCAGGTGGCGCGCGATCATCGGCGAGATGGGCGAAGCACCCGCCTTGACGGCCAGCAGGGTGTTGGCGATGTCGGCCGCGTCGTCGTCCTTGTGCACGTAGCCGACAGCGCCGGCCTCGATGCTGGCCAGCACGTTCTCTTCGTCACCGAACATGGACACGACCAGCATGTCGCAGCCTGGCCAGCGCTGACGCACCTCGCGCATCAGCGTCAGGCCGCTGCCATCGGGCAGCCCCAGGTCGACGAGCAGCAGGTCCGCCTCGTTGTCCTCGAACCAGGCGCGCGCCGGCGCCAGTGTCGCGAAAGATGCCGACAGCTTGAGCTGGGGATGCCCATTCACGCACGACTCGAGGAAGGACCGGGTGTCCACGTTGTCCTCGACCAGCACCACCCGCCATGTATCTTGTAGAACTGCACTCATGCCACAGAGGATAAATCAGACGGGCCTGCCGCGCGCAAGGGCAATGTCACGCGCAGCTCAGCCCCACCATCCGGCGCAGACCTGAATTCGATCTCCGCCCCGATCACGCCGGCTCTCGCCCGCATGGTTTGCAGGCCATGCCCTTCGCCCGCACCGATCCAGCCATGGCCATTGTCCAACAAGCTGACCGCCATGCGGTCGCCGTCAGCCCTTGCAGCCAGCGTCAGACGCGTGGCGCCGGAATGCTGCAAGGCGTTGGACAGGCCTTCAAACAGAATGTATTGCAACTGGCGCAAAGCGGGCGCCTGGCCGCCAGGCCAGGGTGGAAGGTCCGCCACATCCCAGACCAGTTCGATGCCGGCGGCCTTCAGGCGCGGCGAGATCCGAAAGCGCATGCTGGCCAGCAAACCCACCACATCACCGGGGGTGAGCGACAGCGCATCGATCGAGAGCTTGAGCTGATCCAGCGAATCGCGCAGCGTCTGCGTCACCAAGTTGAGATCGACCCCTTCGGCCCGCGGTGACTGCAGCTGCCGCAAGGCCGATGTCAGGTGTGCGCCGACACCGTCGTGCATGTCACGCAGGATGCGGCTGCGCTCGTCCGACACGGCCTGGGCACGCTCGAGCTCGGCCAGCCGCTGGAAGCTCTCGCGCAGTTCCTGCTCGCGGCGCGCCACCGTCACGGCCAGGTCATCGTTGATGTGGTTGAGCGCACGGCGCGAGCGCGCATAGTCACCCGCCAGCATGTAGAAGATGCAGCCCATCATCCAGGGCCCCACATAGGGCAGCATGTAGATGGTGTCAAAGGACAGCACATCGGCCTGAAAAAGCGCGTCGTGCGCCGTGGCCGGAAGCAGCAGGGCCGCCGCCAGGACCAGCCAGCCCGCGTCCTTGCGGCCGGCATGCCACACGCCCTGCACGGCCTGCAGCACACTGACCAGGAGCAGCAGGTACACCGACAAGAAAATGAGCACCTTGACCAGGGCCGAGTCGGCAAACAGCACCGTTGTCAGCTCGGCCGCCATCAGGCCGTAGACCAGGGCATCGACCCCACCGCGCCGCCGCCCGACAAAGCGCCAATAGAACTGACACATCAGCAACATGGCCCAGACCAGGCCGATGTGGGCCAGGCTCTCCCAGGCCTCCGGCGAGAGAAAGGGATTGGGCGCGAACATCACCGTGGTGCCCATGCCCCAGAGCATCGCCGCCACGCCCTGGAAACCGATGGCGCGCTGCTCACGGTCGCGCAGCCAGACGATGACCATGCACAGCCCCAATGCGAACAGCGACACATTGGCGAAATGGACCAGGTTGATCTGCAGCAGGGTGCGCCTGCGATAGATCGGCTCGACCTCGTTGAGCGGCCCCACCATCACCGCGGCCAGACCGCTGCGCCCCACCTGGCCGCTGACCACCCGGACCTGGATGAGGTTCTCGCCGGCCCGCCAGGCCCCCTCGGGCACCTGAACCAGCAATGGCACATACCAGTTGCGCGTGACTGGCTTGCTCATCGAGCCGGTGTAGACCATGGGCACGCCATTGATCCACACCTGGGCATTCATGATGGCCCGCGGCAGGTAGACGGCCCATGGCGCATTCGGCGCGTGCGACAGACGGACCTTGAAGCCATACCACATGCTGCCCTCGTGGCCCGGGTGAGTCTGGCTCCAGCGGTGCGGCAAGGGCACCTGCTGCCAGCGCTGGCCAGCGGCGGGGAGCTCTTCGCCGCCGGGCAGGATCCAGGCCCGGTCAAGCACGGTGCGCCCTGACTCGGGCAGGGGCACCATGGCCAGGCCATGGGCGTACAGGTCGGCACCCACCACGGCGGCAGGACGGCCGCCCTCCTGCGCCGCGGGCTCGGCCGCCTGTGCGGCTGCGGCCCATGGCGCCAGCCCAGGCAAGGCCCACAGCAGCCATGCCCACGTCAGCCAACGCCAGCCACGCAGGATAAAAGACAGATCCATGGGCCGATTGTCACCGAGCGGCGACAATAGCCAGTTGTTTTCCGCGCACGGCCCGACGGGCTGGGCCCCTTCTTTTTTCCCCCTGGATTGCACATGGCTGTTCTGACCCTGAGCGACGCCTGCCTGGCCTATGGCCACGTTGCCCTGCTCGACCACACCGCGTTCGCGCTCGAAACCGGCGAACGCGTGGGCCTCATCGGCCGCAACGGCACGGGCAAGTCCTCCCTGCTCAAGATCATGGCCGGCCTGGAAAAGCCCGACGACGGGCAGTTGCAGATCCAGTCCGGCATCGAGGTGTCCTACGTGCCGCAGGAGCCCAGCTTCGCCCCGGGCGCGACCGTGTTCAGCACCGTCAGCGAAGGCCTGGCCGAGGTCAAGGCGCTGCGCGAGCGTTTCGAGGCCCACGCCGAAGGCGATGACCTGGACGCCTTGATGACGCAGATCGAGGCGCGCAATGGCTGGAACTGGGAGCAGCGCGTCGACGAAACCCTGCAGCGCCTGCGCCTGGACCCGGATCTGCTTATCGATGGCCTGTCGGGCGGCATGAAAAAACGCGTGGCCCTGGCGCGCTCGCTGGTGGCCAGCCCCGATGTGCTGATGCTCGACGAGCCCACCAACCACCTGGACCTGAACGCCATCACCTGGCTGGAAGAGCTGCTGGTGGCGTTCAAGGGCAGCATCGTGCTGATCTCGCACGACCGCGCCTTCCTGGACAACGTCTGCACCCGCATCGTCGAACTCGACCGCGGCATCCTGCGCTCCTACCCCGGCAACTTCGCGGCCTACGAAGGCCTCAAGGCCCAGCAACTGGCCGACGAGGCCCTGGCCAATGCGCGCTTCGACAAGCTGCTGGCACAAGAAGAGGTGTGGATCCGCAAGGGCGTGGAGGCACGCCGCACCCGCTCGGTGGCCCGCATCAAGCGTCTGGAAGACCTGCGGCAGGCCCGCGCGGTGCGGCGCGACACCATCGGCCGCGTCAAGCTGGAGGTCTCGCAGGGCGACCGCAGCGGCAAGATCGTCGCTGAGCTGGAGGGCGTCAGCAAGCGCTATGGCGACCGCACCATCGTGCGCAACTTCTCGGGCACCATCCTGCGCGGCGACAAGGTCGGCCTGGTCGGGCCCAATGGCGCGGGCAAGACCACGCTGCTCAAGCTCATCCTTGGCGAGCTGCAGCCGGACAGCGGCACCGTGCGGCAAGGCGCCAACCTGGCGGTGGCCTACTTCGACCAGATGCGCGACAACCTCGATCTGAACGCCACGCTGGCCGACTTCATCAGCCCGGGCAGCGAGTGGATCGAGATCAACGGCGCGCGCAAGCACGTGATGGGCTATCTGCAAGATTTCCTGTTCTCGCCGGCACGGGCCAACTCGCC
>CAYPUS010000309.1:0-4243 GCA_964413815.1 uncultured Aquabacterium sp.
TGCCGCCGCAAGACAGCAGTTGCGAGGTGGGGCAGGGCGGCACGGGCGACGGCTCGCTCAACTGCGCGGGCTATGGCTCCAGCGTGACGGTGACGGCCACTTTCGGCATGGTGGCATCTGCGCAGATGATCGAGCGCTTGCTGGCGTGAGCGCGCCAAAACACGCTATACTCTTAGGCTTTTCCGGGGGTCGGTAGCTCAGTCGGTAGAGCAGCGGACTTTTAATCCGTTGGTCGCGAGTTCGAGTCTCGCCCGACCCACCAGTGAAAGAAAATTTTTGGCACGAAAGTGCCAAACACTCGGATTCTTGCGCCAAGTTGTGTATATAATCTGAGTCTTCGCGAGATGACCAAATCTTGCGAAGCAAAAGAAAGAACCTTCGCAAGAGGGTTCACCCGGTGCGGGCTCTTAGCTCAGTTGGTAGAGCAGCGGACTCTTAATCCGTTGGTCGTAGGTTCGAATCCTACAGGGCCCACCAAGAATTTCCTAAGCGTGACAACGACTTAGCTTTTAAAAGCCACCCTCTGAGGTGGCTTTCTTCATTCTGTCTTTCGAACGTGTAGGCGCCTGTGTAGGCGCCTGTAGGCAGCGCGCCCGTCAGGCCGTCGCCTTTTCGCGAGCACGGTCAAAGTAGGCCGCGACGTCGCGCACGTCGGCCCAGCGCTTGCCCTTGTCCATGTAGGTTTTGATGCCCAGCGAGCCGTCGCTCACCTGGTTCATGACCGTGGCCTTGCTCATGCCGAGTTCGTCGGCGAGTGCCTGCATGTCCATGCGGATGCCGTGCTTCTCAGCGAGGATGAGTTGGGCGAGCAAGCTCATTTCTTGGGTGCTTCAGGGAGAGGGGGTACTTCAGACGGCGCGGGTGCCGGGCGGCCAGCCGCCCAGGCCTGGACGAGCTCACCGCCTCACCTTCCGCGATCAGCGAGGCGTTGACCTGCACGGTGCTTTGCTGCTTGGCGAATGCCTGGAGCACGGCGGTGGAGTCGCCCACCTGTCGCAGTGGTACAGGGGCATAAAGATCCACATGGCTGTCTGTTCCGCGTTCGACTGGATGCGTGTCGGTTTGCTACCTGGGCCCGGAGATGACGTTGGCCATCCCCAGGAGGCTGACGGCTACGCCGATCCAATCGATTGGGGCAGGACGGACTCTTTTCGACCAACATGAGCCAATGGCAACGCCGATGTACACCCCGCCATAAGTTGCGTAGACGCGCCCGGCTGCGGTCGGGTGCAGCGACTGCAACCAGGCGAAAAAGGCCACGGTTGCCGCAGCCTGAACGAGCAGCCACTTGTCCTGCTTGAGCCAGAGGCGCGGCAGGTCGCAGCCGACGATTTCGGCCACCATCCGGCCATTGTCGCGTGGCGGCATTCAATCCACTGAGAAATGCTGCCCCATGAAAACCTGTCGGAGGGGAGGCTATACCGCTGGCATAGCGTCATGGCGTTGCACTGAGTTCTGTTTGTCCGGGCTAGCTGCTTCCTGTCCGAGTGGGTCCACAAAGATGGGGCCGCTGGGTCGGCCGTTTTGCACCCTGGGTGCATGGCTACGGCGGTCTACTGTGGTCCACGCGGCAAGGCTATCTGTTCCGTGTTCAATGGGTCTCAGATTCAACACGGCGGGCGCACATGGCAGAGGGGCGTACAGGAAAGTCTCTGGGTCCAGGGCTTATCGAAACCATGCGGTCACGACTTCCTCTACATCGTAGAGCCGGCCAAATTTGTTCTCCAACACCCCAATGTGATAGCCGCAGGTAATAACAAAGATGCAGTTCAGCAAGGACAGGCGGCGACCTAATGAATTTTCCTTTGCGAATAACTCTGCATAACTTGATTCAGGGTGATTCTTCTTGAAATAATATGCGACAGTTAGCATATATATGCCAGGATAAATCATCAAATATGGCATCCCGACAAACACGGACAAGATCGCAATCAATGACCATCCTAGGGTGGCAAATTTGTATATTGGCATCTCTACATAGAAAGGCGCACTTCTGCGCCTTTCCCCTTAGTTAAGGTTTACCACAGGCCGTACCGCGAGCCCACGCCCTGAACGATACCAGTGCCAATTGCAGTGTTGAAGCCCCAGATGCCGGAAATGGGATTCAACGCTCCTGAGACGCCCGCAAGTCCGGCGCCGGCCCAGGTGCAGTTGCCTGCAATGCCACAACTGAAGCCATAGCCGGTCAGGCCACCAATGGCGCCCACAGCCTGGGGCACCCAAGCGCCTTGCGTGTCCTTCATTTCTTGTTCGCTCAGGACGACCACTTGCGCAGAATCACCAAACGAAGCGAAAGCCGCGTTCAAATCGACAGCGGACTGCTCTGCTGCCATCACGGGGGAGAAGGCGCCAACGAATGCCAGGGCGGCGCACAGTTTTTTCATTTGCATAAATGCTCCATGGTTTAATTGGGAAAGAGAAATTACATGGTCCTGGCCAGTCAACCATGCTGCTACAAGCCTCCCAATTTGACTTGTAGCGTCATATTTAGCTCTGTTCCACTTCCTCCGGAAGTGTTCGAGCGTGAGGTGAAATTCAAAAGCGTGTCTTGATCCCACAGATATGCCATTCCCAGATTCAGTGAGGTGGCCGTTCGTCTGATCTGTGGCGACCCTCCGCTGGTGCCGGAACCCTCATTGCGCCAAGTCACCCCAGTGCCCAAAGTCACCTTGTCATTCACGGCAAACGATACTTGCGGATTGACGGTCAATAAGTCCCCGCGACTTCGACTTTCGTTATCGACCTTGATGGCCCGGTTCACTCTGTATGCCGGCGTGATGGACAACACCACCGGATCCAAAGAACGGTACAACGTCGAGCCTAGAACATAGCTCCGCCCATGATAACTTTTCGAATCCATCCGCTCGGCCATTGCCATTTCGAAGAAGAGAAGGGCTCCACCCGATGAGGAGGCACGAAGGTTGTAATTGAAGCCCGCCCACGCGTCCAGCAGCCCTCCGTGCCGGACTGATTCTGTCCTATTCACGGCCTGAGCGCGCATCTGTTGGGTTATCCAGTTTGTACGGACATAACCTTCGGTATTGGCAGTGATTCCATATCGCAAGCCAATTCCGCCAATAAGCGAGTCGGAGTTGGTGAGTGATTCCCCAAACTGACTGGGTATCGAGATGAACTGTCCAGGCCCAACTTGGATCAAAACAGGATCCCGCGAATAAACCTCCTGCCGGCTGCTGTTGGCATAGGTGAGCGTGAAATCCATTTTCAATTGCCGATGTTCCGTGAAGAGCCCTTCTATATCGAGCGGCAAGTCAGCGGCGGCAGGTATGGCGAGCAGCATTGACAAGGCCGATACCAGTGGCCTTAAAATTGACTTCATATCCCCAACCTGAATTTACTATGAAGAAAATTCTCGTCTCCGCTGTCGCAGCTTGTCAAATCCTTGCCCCTGATGCAATCGGGGTTGAACTCCCCCAAAGTGGGGGAAATTTCCCCCTTATGGGGGAGCATTTCGGCCTGATTAAGGGTGTCCACCTAAAGAACTGGAAGAGTTTACGAGATGCAAACCTTGTTAAACAAAATTTCGATTATTCCTGCGGTGCAGCATCCCTTGCGACTGTGATGAGTTACTACGCGAAAGTGGTGACGGAGGAAGAATTGATGAAATCCATGGATCGCAAGGACGGTATTGCCTCTTTTTCGGACTTGGCGATTGTCTCTTCCAAATATGGATTCAAAGCTATGGGGCTTGCACTTTCATATGAACAGCTTCGTAAGCTGCGTCAGCCTGTGATTGCTTACTTGAAGCCGGAACGGGAATCACACTTCACTGTTATTCGAGGAGTCAGCGAAAGTCATGTATGGGTAGGTGATCCTTCCTGGGGCAATAGAGTGATAACCAAGGATCGCTTTCTTGAGATGTGGACAACCCGTGATGACGAGGTAATGGGAGGAAAGATCCTTGTGGTTCAACCGCAAGCGCCCGCACCACTCTTGGAAGGTGCATTCGGCGCGCCGCATCCCAGCAGATTGGGGGAACGCGTCCTTCCATTGAGACTTTTTTAGGCAGGCGTCCGTCTCGCCAGCCGGGTTGGTCCCTTTGGCTCTTTCAGGTAGGGCTCTTACCCTTGCATTTCCTTGCCCCTTCAACCCTTTCTGCTGCCTTTTGCGCTTTGTGTTGGCGCCGATTCAAAATTGAGCCACCGTGCCGATTGAATTTTGAGCCAGGGCTAAGGAAGGTCTGCACAAATGAGCGCTGACCATGGTTGGGCGTGCTGACATGACC
>CAYPUS010000310.1:0-3743 GCA_964413815.1 uncultured Aquabacterium sp.
GACGCCGAGGCCGGCATCGCGCTGGACAGCACCTTCGTCAAGCTGGTCAGCTGGTACGACAACGAGTGGGGCTACTCGAACAAGGTGCTCGAGATGGTGCGCGTCATCGCCAAGTGAGCACGCTGAACGCGGGGCGTTGAGCCCTGCCTGACCGGTTTTCAAGGCCCTGGCATCCCTGCGGTGTCGGGGCCTTTGTGATTGGCAAACCCCTGTCACCCGTGAGGGATCTCTCGCCCGTCGCGCGAATATTGTTCGCAATTGTCACCACGGGTGGCGAAGTGCATGCGTCCGAAAGGGGCGCGTCAGATAATCAGCCCTTTCCACGTCTGCTTGCTTGTCGCCGACTTCATGAGGCCATTTTTCCGTGTCTTGGCAGGGTGCGCCGCGGCCCTTGCCGCCTGCGCGGCCACACCGTTGATGGCCCCGACCGCCGAGGCGGCGCGGTCGCAAGCAGCGTTGCCATCGGCTTCCGCCGCCTCATTGCTTCCGTCTGTGCCGGCCAGTGGCGTCTTGCCCGCGGGCCCGGTGCCGCACCCTTCTCACAGCCAGCGTCCCGCTCAGCCTGCGCGGGTGGCGCTCGGGCTGATCGTCAAGCTCAAGAGCGAGGACGAGATCCGGGCCAAGGCGCTGCCCCTGTCGCGTCAGACTGGCGGCCGGGCCGCCGATGCACGCCAGATCAGCCCTGAAAGGCGGGCCGAACGCCTGGCGCGGCTGGCCACGCTGGCCGGCTATCCCTCGACGATGCGCTGGGTGGCCACGGGCACCGAGGCCATGGCGCACATGGCCGTGCCCACCCCCCTGACGCGCGAACAGGCCGCCCGGGTCATCGAGCGCCTGCAAGCCTCCGGCGAGGTGGCGTGGGCCGAGCCCAATGTGCGCGAGCCCTTGCACCAGGCCGCGGCGAACCCGGCGGTGCCCCCCGAGCCCAACGATCCCGACTTGCTTCCTGCAGGCGCGCAGTGGTGGGCGCGGGATGCCGATGCCTACCTCGATGCGCCCACGCTGGGCGTGCCCAATCTGCGCGGCGCCTGGGCCATCCACCGCGGCGCAAGCAGTGGCCAGGTCGTGGTGGCGGTGCTGGACACCGGCGTGCTGCCGGACGCGCCGGAACTGGCGGGGCGCCTGCTGCCGGGTTACGACTTCGTGTCCGACGCCCAATATGACCATAACAAGTCCTCGCCCGCGCGGGACAGCGACGCGAGCGATCCGGGCGATTGGGTCTCGGCCGAACAGGCCAACAACGGTTGCCAGGTGAGCAACAGCTCCTGGCACGGCACCTCGGTCAGCGGCCTGATCGCTGCAGCCGGCAACAACGGCCTGGGTGGCGCGGGCGTGCACTGGGATGCCCGCATCCTGCCGGTGCGCGTGGCCGGCAGCTGCGGCGCCACCTTGGTGGACATCGTCGAGGCCATGCGTTGGGCGGGCGGGCTGCCGGTGCCGGGCGTGCCGGCCAATCCCCACCCGGCCAAGATCCTCAACATCAGTTTCGGTGGGGTCGATGCCTGCGGCGCGGCCTACCAGGAGACCATCCATGCCTTGCGCGCCGCCGGGGTGCTGGTGGTGGCCTCGGCGGGCAACGTCCAGGGCACCGTGACGCGGCCGGCCAACTGCGCGGGCGTGCTGGCCGTGACAGCCCTGAATCAGACGGGTTTGAAGGCCAACTACGCGGGTTTCGGCCCGCAGGTCGGCATCGCGACCCTGGGCGGTGATCCGGAAGGTCTGGGTGCCTGGGGCAAAGACTTGGGCGATGCGGGGCTGAAGGTGCTCTACAACACCGGACACACGACGCCCAATCCCGCCGGCCACATCATGGCGATGGGGCGGGGCACCAGCTTTTCGGCGCCCATCGTGGCGGGCGTGGCCGCCTTGATGTGGGAGCTCAACCCTGGTCTGTCGATCGACGAGCTGATCCAGGGCATCCAGCGGTCCTCGCGGCCCCATGTGAGCTCGCTCCAGGTGCCCAGCTGCACCTTGCAGGATCCCGGGCGTTGCCAGTGCACGACCAGTACCTGTGGCGCGGGCATCCTGGATGCGGCGCGCGCCTTGGGCTATGCCCTGGATCCGGCGAACTTCCTGCTCGACCATCCGATCGCCGCGACCAACATCGATTACGCCGCGGCGGTGCAGCGGGCGCTGGCCACCGGCCTGGTGGATGCGCCGCCCACGGTGGCGCCTACCTATGCCGAAGCGCCGGCGAAGGTGTCCGGCGGTGGCGGGGGCGGGGCGGTCGACCTGCCCGTGCTCGCGGTGCTGGCGGCAGCGCTGGGTGGGCTGTCAATCTGGCGTCGGGCTGGCGGGCGGGCCTGAGGCCCGCAGCAGGCCTCATCCACGGCGGCAAGCCGTGAAGCCTTTGCCCTGCGGCAGCTTGATGCCCGACAGCCTGACCTGCGTGTCCACGTCGGCGCGGGCGATGCGCAGCAGTTGCTGCTCCTGGGGTGGGCGAAGGTTGACGATGCGCGCCGTGCGGATGCCGCGCGAGCGAAGGATCTCCAACTGGTTGTCGGCGTTCTCGCGCTTGCTGAAGCGGCCCAGGGAGATGCCGGGGGCCAGGTTGGCGGGCGTGCGCACGACTTCGAAGTCAAGGTCCTTGATGCGCTTGAGCTCTTCCTGCTTGCGCTGGAGTTGCTCGGCTTCGTTGTAAGGGCCCATGTAGACCAGCCACATGCCCGGGAGGTTGACGATCTGTTTGGTCCACAGGCCGGCAGGCAGCACGGGGCGCAGGGCGGCCTCGGCGGTGGCGTATTCGGCGGCGCTGAAGGGGCCGGCTTCCACGCAGATGGCCTTGCCAGGTTTGGCGGCGGAGGCCGCCGTGGCCACCTGCGCGGCCGGGGCGCCATCCTGGGCCGGCTCGGCGGGGGATGGCGCGGAGGCGGCGGCCTCAGCGGCTTCCTCGCCCGTCTGGTCTTCCGAGGGTGCTTCAGCGGACGCCTGCGAAGCGTCCGCCGGCTCGGGCAGGGGCGGCACCACGATCTTGTCGGGGTTGATCTGCGCGCTCAGCCGCTGGGGCTCCCGCTGGCCGTCTGGCCTGACGCCGACCAGTTCATTGAGCCAGCCATGGCGCCACGCAAAGAAGGCGGCATTGACAAGCAACAAGATCAGCACCAGGGAACGCAACATGGATGGTGTGGGGGTCAGGATGGCCAGGCGGAACTTCAGGCGCCTTGCAGGCGCACGCTGACTTCTCCGCTGCGCCAGGATTGCACATGTCCGGTGGAAGTATGCACGAGCAGCGCGCCGCTTTCGGTGACGCCGATGGCCGTGCCCGTTTCATGAGGAGGGGCGCCCGACAAAGGGCCCTGTCCGGGTGTGGTCCACAGGCCCACCTGTTGCCCGGCCAGCACATCGCGCTGCGCGTAGGCGGCCTGAAGGGGGGCGAAGCCCTGGGTCTCGAAGGCCAGCACGGTGCGCACCAGAGCCGGGGCCACCCAGGACCACACCTGGCCCACCCGGAGCGCATCGGGCCCGTTGCCGCCGGCCGAAGGGCCGGCCAGCGCGGCGGAACCGGCGGGCGCCATGCCTTCGCGCACGTTCAGCCCCACACCGATGACCACCCAGCGCTGGTCATCGGCCAGCCCAGGTGCGGGCGAGGCCTCGATCAGGATGCCGCCCAGCTTGCGTCCATGGCACAACAGGTCATTGGGCCATTTCAGGCCGATGGGGCTGAGGCTGGCGGGGCGTGAGGCGGCGCTGGCGTCGGCCTGCAGCCCTTGCATGCCCTCGTCGATGGCCCAGGCCATCGACGA
>CAYPUS010000310.1:3753-4237 GCA_964413815.1 uncultured Aquabacterium sp.
CGGTGGGACTGGCTGTGGCCCAGGCCCACCGCCAGGGAGAGGGCGCTGCCGCCCCCCGGCACGGCCTCCAGCCGCATCGGCAGGCCGAAGGAGAAGGTCAGGCTGTCGCCGGGCGAAGCCATCCAGCTGCGCCCTTGGCGGCCACGACCGGCGCTTTGCCGGGCGGCGACCAGCAGGGTCGGCGAGGTCTGCCCCTGGCGGCCCCGCGCGATGAGTTCCGTGCTGGTCGAGCCGATCTCTGGCAGGACTTCCAGGCTCAGGGACGGGCAGGCTGGCGAGGCGGCCTCCCAGATGCGCTCGGCGGCCGCGTTCAGGTCGGCCAGCACGGCGGCCAGGTCTTGCGCCGGGCCGCCGGTTTCGCCCGCTGGGGGCGTGGCGGAAGGAGGGGACATGCCCAAGGCTGTCAGCGGCGGCGCGGCGCCAGCATGGTGCCGCGGCATTCGGGGGCGCCGCACCAGCAGGCGTACTCTTTTTTGAGCTTGGC
>CAYPUS010000311.1:0-4237 GCA_964413815.1 uncultured Aquabacterium sp.
CGGGCCGCGGATGCAGATCTCGCCCACCTCGCCCGTGGCCAGGTGCTTGCCATCGTCATCGAGGATGGCCACTTCGGTCGAGGGGATCGGATAGCCGATCGCGCCATTGAACTCGGCCAGATCCAGGCGGTTGCAAGTGGCCACCGGTGCGGTTTCCGACAGACCGTAGCCTTCCACGACCGGGCAGCCCGTCGTCTTCTTCCACTTTTCGGCCGTGGCCTGCTGCACCGCCATGCCCCCACCGTTGGACACACGCAGACCCGAGAAGTCGATCTTGTGGAAGTCAGGGTGGTTCACCAGCGCGTTGAACAGGGTGTTGACGGCCGGGAACTGATTGATGCGGAACTTCATCAGGGTCTTGATGAAGCCGTCGATGTCACGCGGATTGGGGATCAGGATGTTCAGGCTGCCCATGCGCGCGCCCATCATGAAGCACACCGTCAGCGCGAAGATGTGATACAGGGGCAACGCACAGACCATCACGAGCTGGTCCTTGCCGGCCTTGGCCAGCTCGGGCTTGAACCAGGCTTCGTTCTGCAGGATGTTGGCCACCACATTGCGGTGGATCAGCGTGGCACCCTTGGAGACACCGGTCGTGCCACCCGTGTACTGCAGGAAGGCCACGTCGTCGGCCTTCAGTTCCGGCTTGGTGTACTTGGCTGCGCGGCCAGCCGACAGCGCATCGTTGAAGCGCGTGAGCGAGCACTTGGCATCGTTGGGCAGCGTGTAGGCCGGCACCATCTTCTTGACATGGCGCACGACGAAGTTCACCAGCAGGCTCTTCGGGAAGGGCAGCAGGTCGCCCATCGCGGCCAGCACGATGTGCTTGACCGGCGTGCGGCTGACCACTTCCTGCAGGGTCGGGGCGAAGTTCTCAAGGATGACGATGATCTCGGCGCCCGAATCCTTCAGCTGGTGCTCGAGTTCGCGTGGGGTGTACAGCGGGTTCACGTTGACCACGACATAGCCGGCGCGCAGCACCGCAGCGATGGCAACGGCGTATTGCGGCACGTTGGGCATCATCAGGGCGATACGGGAACCCTTGGCCAGCCCCTTGGACTGGAACCACGCAGCCAGCGCGCGCGACAACTCGTCGACCTGTCCGAAGGTCAAGCGCGTGTCCATGAAGGCCACCATGTCCCGCTTGGCGTATTGCTTGAACGACTCGTCCAGCAAGGCCACAAGGGAGCTGTATTCGTCCGGATTGATTTCGCTGGGGACACCTGGCTCGTAGCTGGCCAGCCATGGTTTTGAACTTGTCATTCGTCATCCTCTAAGGTGCATCCAAGACAGGCTGCCGCCACTGCGGCCCTGTCGCATCGCATCGAGTGCTACATGGATTCTGCAACATTTACGAACAAGGGTATTCCCTTGTAACCACGGGGGCAACTGCGACATTGCCGCCGCAAGCAAGGGGATTCCTTCCGCCCGAAGCTTAGTGGCAACTGTGGTGTTCGCCGCAGGCAAGGCACAATCAAACGTCAATTTGACTCACAATATTTCCACTTTCTCTGACCTGCGTTACCGCATTGCCAAGACATGGTCGACCGCGCGATCAATCACCCCCTCACCCCCAAGCGCCGCTGGTTCCTCAAAACCGCACTGGCGATCGGCGCTGTTGGCGCCACATTCGGCGGCCTGGTGTTCTGGCACCGCGGCCTGAAGGACGGCAAGCTCACCGAACATGGCAGGGACGTGTTCACGGGCCTGGCCATCGGTTTCGTGGGCCCGATGCTGCCCAAGGACCCGGCCCAGCGCGCCACCATCCTCGAAGGCCATCTCCGCAATGTCGAGCGCTTCCTGGGCGCCATGCCGCAGGTGCTGCAGGTCGAGGTCAATGCCGTGGCCGGCCTGCTGGGCAACATGCCCACGCGCAAGATGCTGACCGGCATGGGCTCGAAATGGACCCAGGCCAGCGAAGAAGAGATTGGCGAAGCCATCGAGTACATGCGGCTTCATCCACTGCCGAGCAACCGGCTGACCTACCAGGTCGTGCGGGCGGTCACGCTGATGTCCTTCTTCAGCCAAAGCGATCACTGGTCTCTCACCGGCTACCCCGGCCCTGTCGAAATCTAAGTATGAGCAAGCTCCCCGACCCATTCCGTGAAGGCCTCGCGCGCGGCTGGAAGACCACCAACGGCGAACAAGGCCTGCCCGAGCAGGTGCAGTGCGACGTGGCCATCATCGGCTCCGGCGCGGGTGCCGGCATCACCGCCGAGCTGCTGACCAAGGCCGGCCTCGATGTCGTCATCATCGAAGAAGGCCCCCTGCGCACCAGCAGCGACTTCAATCAGCGCGAATCCGAGGCCTACGCCGACCTCTATCAGGAAAACGCCGGCCGCCGCACCATGGACGGCGGGCTGGCCATCCTGCAGGGCCGCTGCGTCGGTGGCACCACGGTCATCAACTGGACGAGTTCCTTCCGCACACCGGCCGAGACGCTGAAGTACTGGCAGGACCACTTCGCGCTCAAGGAGCTGACCGAAGAGGCCATGGCGCCCTGGTTCGCCCAGGCAGAGCAGCGCCTGAACATGACCCCCTGGGAGGTCCCGCCCAACCCCAACAACGAGTTGCTGCGCAAGGGCGCCACCAAGCTGGGCATCCAGTCGGCCGTGATCCCGCGCAACGTCAAGGGCTGCTGGAACCTCGGCTCTTGCGGCATGGGCTGCCCGACCAATGCCAAGCAGTCGATGCTGGTGACCACCATCCCCAGCGCGCTCGAAACCGGCGCCCGCCTGTTCCACCAGACCCGGGCCGAGTCGTTCGAACTCAAGGGCAACCAGGTCACCGGGCTGCTGTGCGTGCCGATCCGCGTCAATGGCGCCAAGACCTCCGACAAGGTCATGCGCGTGACGGCCCGCCACTACGTCGTCTCCGGTGGGGCCATCAACTCGCCCGCGCTGCTCAAGCGCTCGAAGGTGCCCGATCCGCACGGCCTGCTCGGCACCCGCACCTTCCTGCACCCGGTGGCCTTCTCGTCAGGGGTGTTCGCCGAGCCCGTGCAAGGCTGGACGGGCGCGCCGCAATCCATCTATTCGGATCACTTCATCCACAACTCGCCCTTCGACGGCCCGATGGGCTACAAGCTCGAGGCCACGCCCATGCACCCGGGCCTGACGGCCATCCTGATGGGCGGCTACGGCAAGACGCTGGCCGAGCGTTTCCAGAACTACCCCAACACCCAGCTGATGCTGGCCCTGCTGCGTGATGGCTTCCACCCGGAGTCCGAAGGCGGCAAGGTGCTGCTGAACGTCGATGGCAGCCCGCTGCTGCACTACCCGCTGACCGACTACGTGCTCGAAGGCTTCCGCCGCGCCCTGCTGACCATGGCCGAGGTGCAGTTCGCCGCGGGCGCGCAGAAGGTGGTGCCCCTGCACGAGCAAGGCCGCTATTACACGAGCTGGGCCGAAGCGAAGGCCGCCATCCAGGCCTTCGAGATGAAGTCCTACTACGTGGGTGGCGGCAGCGCGCACGTGATGGGCGGCTGCCGCATGGGCGGCACCGAGGAACTCGGCGTCGTCCGCCCGGACGGCGTGCACTGGCAACTGGAGAACTTGTCTGTGCACGACGGCTCGATCTTCCCGACCAGCATCGGCGCCAACCCCCAGCTGTCCATCTATGGGGGCGTCAACCGCCTGGCCACGCAACTGGCCAAACGCCTGAGCGGCAAGGATGTGAGCCTGGTCTGAGACAAGGCAGTCCACGCGCCCCGCGCAACAAAAAAGCGAGCCCGAGCGGCTCGCTTTTTTTTGGGGGTCCACTGACATGGATCCGGCATCGCGCCAGGCTTGGCGGCTTGGCATCCAGACATTGAAAAAACCCCGCCGAGGCGGGGTTCTTCAGGAAGGATCGCCCTGGAGGCAGGACCAGGGGCCTGGCCCAAGCCTCCCTCGCGGCCAGCTTAGTTGCTGGTGCGGGTGCCGACCACTTCGATTTCAACGCGACGGTTCTTGGCGCGGCCTTCTTCCGTCTTGTTGTCGGCGACGGGTTGCGACTCACCCTTGCCTTCGGTGTAGATGCGCGAAGCATCGATGCCCTTTTCGGTCAGATAGGCCTTGACGGCTTCCGAGCGACGGATCGACAGCTTCTGGTTGTAGGCGTCAGAGCCCTTGGAGTCGGTGTGACCCACGGCGATCACGACTTCCAGGGTCAGGTCCTTGACCTTCTCGGCCAGGTCGTCCATCTTGGCCTTGCCTTCGGGCTTGAGCACAGCCTTGTCGAAATCGAAGAAAGCGTC
>CAYPUS010000312.1:0-4233 GCA_964413815.1 uncultured Aquabacterium sp.
CCTCAAGGGCTGGGTGCGGGCGCGTACCGGCCATGGCCATGACCCGGCGGGCTTCGCCTTCAAAGCTGGCGACGGCCTGTATGGCACCTTTGAATGCCGCACGGTCGACCCGATGATCGTGGTGGGCAGCAATGGCCGCGTCTACAGCGTGCCGGTGGCCGGCCTGCCCAATGCGCGCGGCGACGGCCAGCCCATTACCACGATGATCGAACTGGAGTCGGGCACGCAGCCGGTGCACTACCTGGCCGGCAATGTGGAGCAGACCCTGCTGCTGGCCAACACCAGTGGCTTCGGCCTGCTGGCCAAGCTGGGCGACCTGCTGACGCGCCAGAAGGGCGGCAAGGGCTTCCTGACGCTGGACGAGGGCGCCGTGGTGCTGGCGCCGGTGCTGGTTCAGCCCGGCCACACGCAGGTGGCCTGCCTGGCGCAAGGTGGCCGCATGCTGGTGTTCGCGCTGGACGAGCTCAAGCTGCAGTCCAACGGCGGGCGTGGCCTGACGCTGATGGAAGTCGATCCCAAGAAGGACCCGCTGGTCTCGGTGGCCACCGTGCACAACGGCGTCAAGGTGATCGGCTCGGGCCGCGGCGGCAAGCCCAAGGAAGAAGACGTGCGCAACTCGGCCTACCAGGCCCACATCGGCAAGCGCGCGCGCAAGGGCAAGGCCGTGGACGCCTTCCAGAAGGTGATGCGGGTGCTGCCGCTCTGAGGTAGCAGAGGCGTCGGAGGCCTCCGATGCCTCAGACGCGCACCACCGTCACCGAGCATTCGGCCTCGGCCACCACCTGGGCACTGACGCTGCCCAGGTAGCGCCGCAGCGCCGAATTGCCGCGGGCGCCCATCACGATGTGGTCGACCTGGTTCTTGTTGGCGAAGTCGACGATGGCCTGCGCGGTATCTGGCGCCTCCAGCACATGGAAGGTCAACCGGTGCTCGCCCAGGCCCAGCTCCTGCTGCAGGGGGCGGGCCCAATGCTTGATCGCCACCAGTTGCTGCACGTGCAGGCTGTTGCCGTGCTCATCCAGCAGCGGCTCGATCGCGATGCGGCTGACCTTCATGATGCTGACGACGGCCAGGCGGGCGCCCGGTTCGATCAGCAGGATGCGCCGCACCGTGGCCAGCAGCTTGCGGTCCAGTTCGGGCGTGGCGGTCTTGATGCCGATGGCGACCATGATGATCGGGCAGCGCTCGACCACTTCGGCTTGCCGGTCGTCGGCGCGGGGCTCGGCGCCCAGGGCCTTGAACCAGCGCTTGAAGGTGCTGAGCTTGCCGGCCGACTCAAGCTGCTCGGCGCGCGCGGTCAGCGCGATCTGCGTCGGGTATTGCAGGTCCAGCGCCAGTTGCGCGCCGGTCTGGTAGCGCTTTTGCGGGTCCACCTCCAGGCAGCGCAGGATCACTTCCTGCAGCCAGGGTGGCGTGTCGGGCCGCAGGGCGCGCGGCGGCACCGGGTCGGTGTAGAGCCGTTTGCGCAGGCCCGAGACCGTGTTGGGGTTGCCGAAAGGCCGCTCGCCCGTGGTGAGGTGATACAGGATCACGCCCAGCGCGAAGAGGTCGCTGCGCGGATCATTGCGGATGAACTGCACCTGCTCGGGGGACATGTAGGGGCCGGTGCCCATGGGCAGCGAAAACTCCTCTTCCAGCAGGTCGGGCAGCCGTTCATGGCGTGACAGCCCGAAGTCCACCAGCACCGCCTCGCCCGAGGGCCGCAGCATGATGTTGCTGGGCTTGACGTCCAGGTGAACCAGGTGCTGCTTGTGCAGTTCGTGCAGCGCAAAGGCCACGCGGTGGCCGATGCTGGCGATCTCGTCAAAGGGCAGTGGGGGCTGGTCCAGCAGGGGGCGCAGGGACGGGCCGTCGATGCGCTCCATCACGATGTAGGGCTGATGGATGAAGTCACCCTTGGCCACGAAGCGGGGCACATGCGGGCCACGCAGCATGGGCATCACCATCTGCTCGACCTCGAAGCCGACGATGGTGGCCGGATCCTCGCCGCCTTTGATGCGCGGGATTTTCATCACCAGTGGCCCTTCGTCCTGCCCGCCGTCGGCGCGCTCCACCCGCCAGATGATGGCCATGCCGCCCTGGTGCAGCCGCTCGCGCAGGATGAAGCCGTCGATCACGTCCTGCGTCTGCAATTTGCCTGGCTGGATGTTCATCTGGGGGCTGCCTCAGGTTGCTGTGCCGGTGCTGGCCGGGTTACTGGCCATCACGCAGCCGCTCGGCCAGGAAGGCGGGCAGGCCCGCATCCAGGATGCGCTGGGCCGCGGCCTCGTGGTCGTAGGGGACGCGGTGGAAGTCCATCTGCCGCTGCTGGGTGTCGAACATCAGGTAGCAGGCAGCCGGGTTGCCGTCGCGGGGCTGGCCCACCGAGCCGGGGATGGCCAGCCAGCGCCGCATGGGCGACAGCTGGATGCTTTCACCGCCTTGCGGGTGGAACTCGCCGGCCTTGCCTGTGCCCGACAGGTGGTAAAGGCAAGGCTGGTGCATGTGGCCGCAGAACACGAACGGCTGGCGGCTGGCGTTCAGGCTGCGTTGCGCCTCCGGCTTGCCGGTGAGGTAGGCCCAGTGCTCGGGCGCGTGCGCGTTGGCGTGGGCAAACAGGCAGTTGCCCAACTCGACCGTCATGGGCAGTTTGTCGAGGAAGAGGTTGTCGATGGCGCTGAGTTGCTGCCGCGTCCAGGCCAGCGAGGCCTGCACATGCCCGCCCATGGCGTGCCGCTCGCCATGGGAGATGGCGTCGTCGTGGTTGCCCTTGACGGCCAGGGCGCCTTGCTGAACCTGTTCGCGCACGAAATTGACCACCCATGCCGGGTCGGCCCCGTAATCCACGTAATCGCCCAGAAAGACGGCTTTGTCGAATCCTTGTGCCCTGGCATGCGCCCAGACGGCCGTCAGGGCCTGTCGGTTGGCGTGGAGATCGGAGAAAACCGCGAGTTTCATGAAGCGCTTAAAGGGCCGCAGCGGGTGTTGCGGTTGTGAAAGAAGAATCTCTAGAGGATAAGGCGGGTTTCACGGGTAGATATATGGGACAACACCGTGGAGCAGGCGCAAGGCTGCTGCCGCTCGAAATTCTGGCGCCTATTTGCTTATGCCGTTAGCTTTTTTTGGCCTGAAACGCCATCCCGCAAAACCGGATTTTTATGCGCTCCGCACAAATGCGGGGTTTTGTCACACGGGGGTTTTGTCATACCTGGACAAGGCAGCTTGTTCAGGGGGGTGGCGGCCAGAATCTGCCCGGGTTTGATACCATGTGAATCGAGCCGCCCCGGCTCTCACACCCCTTGCCGGGGTGCTGCCTCGATCTCCTTCACGTGGGCTCGTCATCCGAGAGACTCATGAGAACTGCGGAACAAGAAGCCATCCTGCGCTCCGTGCGCAAGCTCGTGTCATTCTGGCAAATCACCGCCGACGAACTCGCCGGCATACCCGAGCCTGTGCGCGTGGAAACACCCGTCGTGCCGCCTTCGGGGCCGAAATACCGCCACCCTATCAGTGGTTTGACCTGGGATGGTGAAGGCGGCCAGCCCCAATGGCTGAAGGAAGCCCTGACCCGCGAGGGTTATACCGTCGAGGAATTGCGGCTGCCGACGCAAGAAGCCGCCGAATCCTGAGCGGGGTGACGCCCGAACGTTGTCCGCACTAAGCCCGGCGTACCGCCCGAACGCCGCCTGATCAGCGTCTGGAGTGGTTCGCCGCAGCCGGGCATCGGTAAGCCTTGCCCGACAGCGATGTGTTGTCCAAATTGGCCGCGGCCTCGTCCCAGACCACGTGCGTGGCCTCCAGGCTGTCAGCCTGTTGCAACAGGTCCTGCTTGATGTTGTCGACCCCTTTGGGTGCGAACAAGCCGGTGAGGCCCGAACTGCTGCGCAAATCGCCCAGGAAGGTGCAGCGGGTGACCTGGCTGGCATCGGTGGCCACCACATCGCCGGCGTAGCGGGGCGTGCGCTGGAAGCTGCCGCAGGCAGTCAGGGTGGACAAGGCGAGCACAAGCGCGGTGGTCTGAAGTGACCTTCCGTTGCGCAAAGGACTGCGCGTCAAAGGGCAGAGCCTTGAGAGGAAAGACGACATCGGGTGCATCGCGGGCATGGTGGGCTCCGTCGGGCCGATGGCATTGGCCTGTAGCGCCCAATGTAGCGGAGCCTTGGCCCGTGGCGCCATGCACCTTGAAAGGCCATGACGCGTGTCGGCGCTTGCTGGTCCCGCCGACAGGAATCGAACCTGTATTTGCCGCTTAGG
>CAYPUS010000313.1:0-1672 GCA_964413815.1 uncultured Aquabacterium sp.
CAGGCCGAACTGGCCCACGTCGACACACAGATCGCCGCCATGCAGGTGCGCGCGCGCCGTGCCGGCACCCTGGTGCTGCCGCGTGCAGGCGACCTGCCTGGCCGCTACCTGCGGCGCGGCGAGGTGCTGGGCCATGTGCTGAGCGAGGCCCCGCCGCGCGTGCGCCTGGCCGTGCCCGACGATGCGGTGCGCCAGTTGCGGCAGGACACGCGCGCCGTCTCCGTGGCCTTGCGCACGCCCGATGTCCAGACCGTGCCGGCCACCTTGCTGCGCGATGCCATCGGCGCCACACGTGAGCTGCCCAGCCCGGCCCTGAGCCAGCACATGGGTGGGCTGATCGCCACCGATCCCCAGGACAAGCACCACCTGCGCACCTTGCGGCCCGTCGTGAGCCTGGAGTTGGCGCTGGATGCGGCCCACCTGCGCGCCGGGTCGCTTGGCGATCGCACGGCTCAAACCGGCCGGCTGGGCGAGCGCGTGTGGGTGCGCTTCGACCGCGGCTGGGCACCGCTGCCCTGGCAGGCCTGGCGCTGGGTCCGCCAGCGGGCCACCGCCGACTTCAACCCACGGCAGTGAGGCCCTTCGGCATGCGAAGCAGCAGCCAGGCACTCGCCCTGCCCCGCCCCGGCCCGCGCTGGGGCCTGTACCCCCAACGCCCATCGGGCAACCGCGATGGCCATGACGCCCAGAGCTGGCCCGGCCTGCCGCACTGGCTGCCCGCCAGTTGGGTGCCGCGCTGGCACCACCGCTGGCTGCACGCGGTGCGCACGCGCAGCACGCAATGGCTGGCCGAGTGCCGCGCGCCGTCTTCACAAGGCCAGGCGCCCCAGGCCTTCACGCCCGATCCGGCCGCGCAGCGAACGCTGCATGAGGCCCTGACACAGGCCAGGCTGGCGCTGCGCCGCCATGGCCTGCATGGCCCGGCCCTGATAGACGGCATGGCCGCGCTGGCCGCGCTGGCCGAACAGGCCCTGGGCCGCCGCCCCCACGACACGCAGTTGCTGGCCGCCGCCATGTTGCTGGACCAGCGTGCCGTCGAGATGGCCACGGGCGAAGGCAAGACCCTGGCCATGGCCATGGCCGCCGGCCTCGCCGCCCTGGCGGGCGTGCCCACGCACGTGGTCACCGCCAACGACTACCTGGCCGAGCGTGACGCGGCGGAGCTCGCCCCCTTGTGGAAAGCGCTGGGCCTGCGCACCGGCCACATCGCCCCGGCCCATACGCCAACGCAGCGCCGCGAGGTCTACACCGGCTGCGACATCGTCTACGCCACCGCCAAGGAACTGGCCTTCGATCACCTGCGCGACTGCCTGGCCCAACCGGGCAGCGGCCACGAGCAGCCGGTGATGCGCGGCCTGTGCCTGGCCCTGCTGGACGAGGCCGACAGCATCCTGCTGGACGAAGCGACGGTGCCCCTGATCGTCTCGGCCGGCCGCCCGGAATCGCCCGCCCACCAAGCCCAGCGCCGCGCACTGTGGTGGCAAGCCTGGCAGCTGTCGGGCGGCCTGGCCGAAACCACCCATTTCCAGCGCGAGCCCCAAGGCCATGCCATGCGCCTGACGCCAGCGGGCGAGGCCCTCCTCGACGCGCAGGCCCAGGCCCTGACCGGCATTTGGCGCCGCCCGCGCCTGCGCCAGGAGCTCGTGCAACTGGCCCTGACCGCCCGCCACAG
>CAYPUS010000313.1:1682-4223 GCA_964413815.1 uncultured Aquabacterium sp.
TGACGAGCACTACCTGCTGCGCGACAAGGACATCGCCCTGCTGGACACCCTGACCGGCCGGGTGGCCGAGGGCCGCGTGTGGTCGCAAGGCGTGCAGGCGCTCATCGAGATCAAGGAAGGGCGCCCGCCCAGCGCCCCCACCGAGACCCTGGCCCAGTTGACCTTCCCGCGCTTTTTCCAGCGCTACTGGCGCATGGGCGCGCTCAGCGGCACCCTGATCGAGGCCGCCCCGGAACTGCGCCGCACCTATGCCCTGCGCACCCACCGGCTGCCGCCGCCTGCCGACACGGCTGTTCGCCACACCCGACGCGCGCTGGCAGGCCGTGGCGCAACGCGCAGGCGCCTTGCGTGCAGGCGGCCGCCCCGTGCTGATCGGCACCGACACCGTGGCCGACTCCGAACGCCTGTCCTGGCACCTGCACCAGGCCGGGGTGCCCCACACCGTGCTCAATGCCCGTCACGACGCGCAGGAGGCGGCCATCGTCGCGGAAGCCGGCCAGGCCGGCCGCATCACCGTGGCCACCCGCATGGCCGGCCGGGGCACCGACATCCACCTCGACGCCACGGCCCTGGCGGCAGGCGGGCTGCACGTCATCGACTGTCAGCGCAACGAGTCACGCCGCATGGACCGGCAGCTGCACGGCCGCTGCGCGCGCCAGGGACAGCCGGGCAGCGTGGAAACGTGGATTTGTGCCGCCATTTCGTCAGACTGCGCCCCCCTGCCTGCCTCTAATCTCCAGGCATGCATGCCGCCTTCGCCAGCAGGCCTTTGTGCCCGCGCGCCGCTCTTTCCGCCTTGGTCCGCCTGGGCGGCGCGGCTGCGCCATCGCCTCTGGCAATGGGTGCAGGCCCAGCGCCAGACGGCCTTGCGCGCGCAACTGCTGGCGCAGGACCGTCAGTGGGAAGCCCAGCACCGGTCCGCACGGCGGCCGGAAGTCCCGCGCCCATGAACGGGTCTGAGGGTGTGCCTGTGAACGCGCCTTGAGCCCGCCTGAAAGCCAGCCCGCCATGTCGACCCGCCCGCCCTCGTCCCCCGCTTCGCGATCGCACCGCCTGGCGTCGCGCCCTGCTCTGCGCCCTGTGGTCGAGGCACTGGAGCCCAAGCTGCTGTATTCGGCCGACCTGGGCCTGGGCGCCTTCGTGCCGCAAGCCGACACCGGTGGCACCGGCACGCTCGAGCAGGTCCTGCCCGCCGCGGACACCCCTGACGACAGCCTTGCCCGCCACGCCAGCGACATTACCTCGGACACGCGTCGGCGCAGCGGCGACGAGATCGTCTTCATCGATGCCGGCGTGGCCGATGCCGACATCCTGATCGCCGACATCCGCCAGCAGGCCGAGGCCGGCCGCCGCATCGAGGCCATCGTCATCGCAGCCGACGAAGACGGCCTGGCCCTCATCACCCAGACCCTGCAGACCCGGCAGGATCTCGCGGCCATCCACCTGATCGGCCACGGCGAAAGCGGCGCCATGCGCCTGGGCAACACCCTGCTCGACGGCCAAAGCCTGATGACGCGCGCCGAGGAACTGGCCCAATGGGGCGCGGCGCTCACCGAAGACGGCGATCTGCTGCTCTATGGCTGCGAGCTGGGCGATGGCACCCCCGGCCAGACGCTGGTGCGCGACATCGCCATGCTGACCGGCGCCGACGTGGCCGCCAGCGACGACGCCACCGGCGCCACCCTGCTGGGTGCCGACTGGGACCTGGAAGTGCGCACCGGCCACATCGATGTGATGGCCGCCATCAGCGCCGAAGGCCAGGCCCAATGGCAGCAGACGCTGGCCTCCTCCGTGCCGAGCACAGCGGGCACCGGCATCTTTCCGGATGCCCGCCCCGGCAAAGGCGCGCAGCTGATCGACTGGGACGGCTTCGCCCTGGGGCCGAACACGGCCGCGCCATCGGCCACCAACTGGACAGTCGTCGACTCGGCCCAGGCGGCGACACGCGACGAAGCCATCGTGATGGGCGTCGACAGTGACGGCGTGGTGAGCGCCTACATGCGGCGTGACGGCCTGTGGTACTTCGTTGGCGAGCTGACGGAGCGCAGAAGGGGCAACAGCGAACGCCTGGGATTCTCCGTCGAATACGAGTCGCAAAGCGACCGCGCCGTGATGGTGTGGAACAGAGGCACCGGCAGCGCGCTCAGCTACGCCGTCTGGGATGGCACGGCATGGAGCGCCGTCGGCACCTACAACACCCCCAGCCAGCCGGACCACATGTCGCTGGTGTCCAGCCCGGTCAGCACCACGACCATCACCGCTTGAGCGGTCGCGGTGGTATCCGCCTCGATCTCTTCGAACGTCGTGACGTCGAGCAGGCACGCACCGGCGATGCGCGACGGAAAGGACCGCATGTGTCCACCTCCCTCAATCGGCGTCTGTAACGGGCCTGCGGGCTAGTCCGGCAGCGGCGTCAGGATGGCCAGCGCGGCGAGCAGCGCGCCCGTCAGCCAGAACGCGACCGTCAACGGAACGTGCAGGGGAGACGTCAGCAGCACGAACCCGCACGCCAGCATGACGACGGCGTTGCCAATCATGGTG
>CAYPUS010000314.1:0-4218 GCA_964413815.1 uncultured Aquabacterium sp.
TAGTCGGTGGCCGCCGGCGTCACGGTCTTGCCGTTGACGGTCACGGTGCTGCTGCCATTGAAGCGCGAGCGCAGCTCCATCGTCGCGCGGTTGATCGTCACGCCGCCGGTGAGGCGAAAGCCGCCGCTGAACGGGAAGAAGTCGCCGAACAGGCCCAGCCGGTTGTACTTGATGGTGCCGTCGAAGCGGATGTCGGCCGATTTGTCGGTCTTCTCGATGGAGCCGGTGGTGCCGGCCTCGACACGCAGGCCCAGCTTCTCGTTGACACTGTGCGCATAACCGCCCGAGACGCCCGGCAGGCCGAAGGAGGCATAGGCACCGGCCGCCTGAGCAGGCTTGTGGCCCATGGCCGCCAGGGCCAGAGCACATGCGGCCAGGGCATGGAGGCAATGCTGGATGCGTGGCTGGACGGTGATGTGGCGCACGGCGCGTCTCCTGAAACAAGGGGGGCGAAGGCGCACGGGGGCGCGGAGCGCGAAGGCCTTCGTGGAACCTTGACTGTAAGGAGAGTGGCCCCAGGGGGAAGCGGTCGAAAACAGGCCTTCGAGGGCCCATTTCATGCTTTGGTTTGGCCGCGCGCGGCCGAGCCCCCCTGCTCAAGCCTTGGCGTGCCTGTCGCGGAACTCGGAAGGGGCCAGGCCCTCCCAGCGCTTGAAGGCGCGGCGGAAGTTCGCCTGGTCGGTGTAGCCCAGCACGTAGGCGATCTCCTGGATGGGGATCTGGCTGTTGCGCAGTTGCTGGACGGCCAGCATGTGGCGGACTTCTTCCAGCAGCACCTGGTAGGAGGTGCCCTCGTCCAGCAGCCGGCGGTGCAGCGTGCGCGGAGTCAGGTGGAACAGCCGCGCCGTCACCTGCAAGGATGGAAAGCCGCCTTGCGTTTCCAGCATCAGCCGGCGCACGCGGGCGCTCATGCTGGTCTGCTCGGCGCGCTTGTCCAGCTCGCGCTGGCAGATGCGCGCGGCCTCCTCGAAGCTGGCCGGGTCGGCCGAACTCAGTGGCAGGTCAATCACTTCCAAAGGCAATGAAAAGCCCGTCCAGCTCTGTCCATAGTGCACATCGGCCTTGAACATGTCACGCGCCAGGGCCGCGTGCTCGGGCTCGGGGATGGCAAAGCACACGCGGCTGACCTGACACTGGCCCATCGTCATGTGGTCCATCAGGTTCTTGATGGTCAGCACGATGGCCTCCAGCACGGCGGCCTCGATCTCGCCCAGGTCGCGGGTGGGCCGGAAGTGCAGCTCGTTCTCGCCATCGCGCACCTCGTGGTGGACGGACACCAGGGTCGTGCGCACCCCGATGAAACGCTCCAGCAGCTCCATGGCCTGGCGCAGCGTGCCGCTGATCATCGCGGCATAGCCGAGCATGCCGTGGGTGTTGACCCGCAGGCGCTCGCCCACCAGCAGGCCCATCGCCGGCTCCTCGGTGATGCGCAGGCCGCTGAGCATCAGCTTGTGGAAGGTCGGGTAGCTCAGGTCCCCGTTGGGGTCGGCCAGATCGGCTTCGCGCATGTCCGCTTGCGCGAGCCAAGCGGGCACATCGATGCCCATGCCAGCAAGCAGATCGGCGATGAGCCGGATGTAGTGGACCGGGAGAGTGAAATCCTGCACGGGGAAGGCAATGCGGTGACAGGGCCCGAAAGGCACCATGGATGCCCGAGGCCGCTGGGTCGGTAAATGAGCGGGGATTGTCAATAAATGACCTGTGAATGTCAATTGACCACCTCGCGCAAACCGCAGCGGCTTCCTACGATGACGTCAGGATCGGCAAACCCCACGCACGCACCCTCATGTTTTCATTCTTCTCTCGCAAAGGCCCTGTCACCGCGCACATCAACGCGGTGCCCGTGACGGTCAACCCGAAGGAGACCCTGCTGCAGGCCGCCTTGCGCCAGGGCATTGATTTCCCGCACAGCTGCCGCGTGGGCGGCTGCGCCACCTGCAAGTGCAAGCTGGTGAGCGGCAAGGTGCGTGAACTGACCCAGACCAGCTACATCCTGTCCGACGACGACCTTGATCAGGGCTACATCCTGGCCTGCCAGGCGGTGCCGCAGGGCGATGTCCGTGTCGAGGTGGACCTGAGCGCGCAAGCGGCCAAGCGCAAGGTCGGCGGGCGTGTGATCGGCCAGGAGCAGCTCACAGACGACATCGTGCGGCTGCGCGTGCAACTGGACGAATCGCTGCCCTACAAGGCCGGCCAGTTCGCCGAGATCGGCATCGATGCCTTGCCGGGGATGAGCCGCAGCTACTCTTTTGCCACGCCGCCGCAGCCCGACGCGCAGGTCAGCTTCTTCGTGCGCAAGGTGGCCGGCGGGCGCTTTTCATCGCTGATCAACGAGGTGGATGTGCGCGGCCGCACCATGCACATCGAAGGCCCCATGGGCGACTTCTGGCTGCGCCCGTCTGAGGCGCCGCTGTTGCTGATCGCCGGCGGCAGCGGCCTGGCGCCCATCCTGGCCATGATGCGCGATGCTTTGAACAACGGCGTGATCCGCCGCGTGACCTTGCTCTTTGGGGCCCGCACCCAGGCCGATCTGTACGCGCTGGACGAGATCAAGGAGATCGCCGCCCAGTGGCCCGAGCTGTTCCGCTTCGTGCCGGTGCTGTCGCAAGAGCCGGCCAGCTCTGACTGGCAAGGCCGCCGCGGCCTGGTGACCGAGCAGATCGGCGCGCTGCTCGAACGCGGCGCGCACGCCTATCTGTGCGGCCCGCCCGCCATGATCGACAAGGCCATGGACATCCTGATGGGGCATGGCGTCCCGCGTGATCACATCCACGCCGACCGCTTCACGACCCTGCAGGATCAAGTGGCCCTGGCCTGAGCCGCCACAAAGACGACCCCGAAGGAGAGACCACCATGATGATCTTCCACTATCTCAAGTACTTCCTCTTCCACGCGATCGGGCTGTTTTCGGTCCTCGTGCTGCTGGCCGGTGGCGCCTACATTTCATGGGGCATCCTGGCCGTGCTGGGCATCTACCTGCTCGGCGATGCCATGTGCGGCGATGACACCAGCACGCCCAAGTACCAGCACCCCGGCATCCTGACCTTCCAGCTGTGGATGGCCCTGCCGCTGCTGTCGCTGATCGTGTTCACGGCGGTGTGGTCGGTCAGCCCGGGCGATCCCCTGGGCTTCGGCGCCCTGGTGACGCAGTTGAGCGGCTACGACGTGATCGCCGCGCGCGATGCCACGGCCTGGTACCACTACATCGCCGTGTGGCTGGGCGCGGGCCTGATGATCGGGCTGATCGGCACCATCACCGCCCACGAGCTGACCCACCGCACCTGGGACCCGGTCTCCATGTTCATCGGGCGCTGGTTGCTGGCCTTCAGCTTCGACACCATCTTCTCGATCGAGCATGTCTACGGGCATCACCGCTATGTCTCGACCAAGGAAGACCCCGCCACGGCGCCCCGTGGCCGCAATGTCTACGCCCACATCGTGATCTCGACGATCCGCGGCAACATCAGCGCCTGGAAGATCGAGCAGCGGCGCCTCAAGCGCGCGGGCCAGGGCCTGTTCTCTTGGCACAACGCCGTGATCCGTGGCCACCTGATGAGCGTGGTGCTGGTGGTGGCCGCCTATGCCATCGGCGGCTGGGCTGGCGCGGGCTTCTTCATCGCCGCCGCGTTGTGGGGCAAGGCGCTGCTGGAGATCGTCAACTACATGGAGCACTACGGCATGGTGCGCGACCCGGCCACGCCTGTTCAGCCGCGCCACTCCTGGAACACCAACAAGCGCATCAGCTCCTGGACCATGTTCAACCTGACGCGCCACTCGCACCACCATGCGCAGGGCGAGGTGCCCTACCAGGACCTCAAGCCCTTCCCCGAGGCCCCGATGATGATCAACGGCTACCTGACCACCATCATCGCCGCCTTGCTGCCGCCGCTGTGGCACCGCCTGATGACGCCCAAGGTGCTGGCCTGGGACCGCGACTACGCCTCGCCCCGCGAGCTGGAGCTGGCCCGTGAGGCCAATGCGGCCAGCGGCATCCCCGAGCTGATGGCCAAGGCCGCCCAGCCAGTGCGGCAGCAAAACCAGGCCATGGCCTGAGTCGATCCCCGTCTTTGTTCGATTTCTCCACGCTACCGCGCCAGTGCGATCCCCCAGGCTGGCGCGGGGTAGGCCCCAACCGCTAAATTGGCCGGTCGGGGCTTTTTTTTGGTTCTTCGCGGATTTCCGGGGTGAAGCTTCGCAGAGACAGAAACAGGTAGAGCG
>CAYPUS010000315.1:0-943 GCA_964413815.1 uncultured Aquabacterium sp.
GGCGCCGCTGGTGGACCGGCAGAGCCGGATCCGCGGCGGCCGCTTGATCGGACTGTGTGGCGCGCAAGCCGCGTGCGCTGGTCATTGAAAACCTGAATTGGAAGTGGCGTGGGTGCCTCGCTCGCATGACAACTTCGGGGGGGATCAGGGCACAATGGGCCCTTGTCGACTGCGCCCTCTCACCTGTGCAACACAGCTCCAACGCCACGCCCACCGGCTCGCAACTGGCCGCGCTGACCCTGGGCGCCATCGGCATTGTCTATGGCGACATCGGTACGAGCCCGCTGTACGCGTTCAAGGAAGTTTTCGTTCACGGGCATCTGGAGCCGAATGCGGAGAACGTCCTCGGCACCCTGTCGATGCTGTTCTGGACGCTGACCATCATCGTCTCGCTCAAGTATGTGACGCTGATCCTGCGGGCGGACAACAACGGCGAAGGCGGCCTGATCGCGATGCTGGCGCTTGCGTCGACCGCGGTGAAAGACCGGCCAGCGCTGCGCGGGCGCCTGCTGGCCATCGGCATCTTCGGCACGGCCATCTTCTTTGGTGACGGGGTGATCACCCCCGCCGTCACGGTGCTGTCGGCGGTCGAAGGCTTCAAGGTCGCCACGCCCGCTTTGGATCCCTGGGTCGTGCCCATCACGCTGGTGGTGCTGACCCTGCTGTTCATGGTGCAAAAGCACGGCACAGAAGGCATCGGGCGCTTCTTCGCGCCGATCACCGTCCTGTGGTTCATCGTGATGGCCTTGCTGGGGCTGCGGCACATCATCATCAGCCCCGAGGTGCTGGCGGCCATCAGTCCGCACCATGCCCTGCTCTTCATCTACCACCACACGGGCGTGGCCTTCGTGGCACTGGGCGCCATCATCCTGTGCGCCACCGGGGCCGAGTCCCTCTATGCCGACATGGGCCACTTCGGCAAGCGCCCCATCCGTGTGGCCTG
>CAYPUS010000315.1:953-1701 GCA_964413815.1 uncultured Aquabacterium sp.
GTTCAGCCTGGTCATGCCTTCGCTGGTGCTGAACTACTTCGGCCAGGGCGCCCTGCTGCTGTCCCACCCCGAGAGCGTCAACAATCCCTTCTACGAGATGGCGCCGGACTGGGGTCTGTTCCCCTTGATTGGCCTGGCCACCGTGGCCTCGGTCATCGCCTCGCAGGCGCTCATCACGGCCTCCTTCTCGGTGACCAAGCAGGTCATCCAGCTGGGCTACCTGCCGCGCCTGCGGATCATGCACACCTCCGAGAAGAGCTCAGGCCAGGTCTACCTGCCCTTTGTGAACTGGACGCTCTACGGCTGTATCGTGGTGGCGGTGGTCTTCTTCGGCTCCAGCAGCAAGCTGGCCGCGGCCTATGGCATCACGGTCACCATCGACATGCTGATCACCACGGTCCTGACCTTCTTCGTGATCCGCTACGCCTGGGGGATGTCGCTGGCGCTGTGCATCGGGGCCACGGCCGTCTTCTTCTTCATTGACGTGATGTTCTTCAGCGCCAACATCGTCAAGGTCAAGGACGGTGGCTGGTTCCCGCTGATGATCGGCGCGGTGATGTTCATGCTGATGATGACCTGGAAGCAGGGCCGCCACCTGCTGAGCGATCGGCTGCGCTCCGACGCCATCGACCTCAAGCCCTTCCTGGAAGCCGTGTTCTCCAGCCCGCCGCTGCGCGTCGCCGGCACCGCCGTGTTCCTGAACAACGAGGCCGGCGCCACCCCCAATGCACTGCTTCACAACCTCAAG
>CAYPUS010000315.1:1711-4197 GCA_964413815.1 uncultured Aquabacterium sp.
AAGGTGCTGCACGAGCAGAACCTGTTCGTGACGGTCAAGTCCCACGAGGTGCCCTGGATTGCCGTGGACAAGCAGATGGTGGTCGAAAACCTGGGCAACGACTGCTGGCAGGTGATGCTGCACCTGGGCTTCAAGAACGACCCGGACGTGCCGGAGGCGCTCAAGATGCTCAAGAAGCACGGCGTCACGCTCGACGACATGCAGACGAGCTACTTCCTGTCCCGCGACATCGTGATCCCCACCATCGGCGGCGGCATGGCGCCCTGGCGTGAAAAGCTCTTCGCCAGCATGCACCGCAACGCATCGGGCGCGGCCGACTTCCTGAGCCTGCCGACCAACCGCGTGGTCGAACTGGGCTCCAAGGTCGAGATCTGAACCTTCGGGCCCGCATGCCGCCTGCTGACACGCCCCCCGCCTCCCCGCGCGAGGCACTGCGCAATGTGTTGCGCGATGTGTCGCTGCCGGCCGTCTCGGCCGGCTTCATCGCCATGCTGGTGGGTTTCACCAGCACCATCGCGCTGGTCTTCCACGCGGCCCGCTCGCTGGGCGCCACCCCTGACCAGGTCAGCTCCTGGGTGCTCGCGCTGGGCCTGGGCATGGGGCTGTCCACCATCGGCCTGTCGCTGTGGCAGCGCACGCCCATCCTGATCACCTGGTCGACGCCCGGGGCGGCCGTGATCGCCAGTGCCGCCAGCGGCGTGTCCCTGCCCGAAGCCACGGGGGCCTTCCTGGTGTGTGGCGCCTTGATGCTGCTGTGCGGCGTCACGGGCTGGTTCGAGCGCATCATGGACCGCATCCCGGTGGCCCTGGCCTCGGCCCTGCTGGCAGGCATCCTGGCCAAGTTCGCGCTGATGGCCTTCGCCGCCGCCACACCCCACCCGCTGCTGGTGATCGCCATGCTGCTGAGCTACCTGCTCGGCAAACGCTGGTGGCCGCGCTACGCCGTCCTGGGCGTGCTGACCGTGGGCACGGCC
This sequence comes from uncultured Aquabacterium sp., assembly GCA_964413815.1. Lineage (GTDB taxonomy): Bacteria > Pseudomonadota > Gammaproteobacteria > Burkholderiales > Burkholderiaceae_C > Aquabacterium. The sequence goes on from CAYPUS010000315.1 coordinate 2,686, forward strand.
GTGGCCGCCATGCAGGGCCTGCTCGACGTGCGGGGCCTGACGCTGGACTGGGCGCGCCCGGTCTGGGTGACCCCGATCTGGTCCTGGCACGCGGTCATCGGCATGGGCTTGCCGCTGTTCATCGTGACCATGGCCTCGCAGGCGGTGCCGGGCATCTCGGCGATCAGGGTCGCAGGCTACCCGGCCCCTGTCTCGCCCCTGATGAGCTGGTCGGGCGTGACCACCCTCCTGCTGGCGCCTTTTGGTGGCTACGCGTTCAACCTGGCCGCCGTGATGGCCGCCAGCACGGCGGCCATCGTGCTCAACCCGCATGCCCACACCGATGCCCGCAAGCGCTACACCGCGGCCATCCTGGCGGGCCTGTTCTACGTCGTGATGGGCCTGCTGGGCGGTGCGGTGGCCGGGCTGCTGACCGCCTTTCCGACGGCGCTGATCATGGGCGTGGCCGGCATGGCCTTGCTGGGCACCATCGCACATGGCCTGAGCACGGCACTGCGCGACGACCGTCATCGCGAGGCCGCCCTTATCACTTTTCTCGTGACGCTGTCGGGCGTCACCTTATTGGGCGTGGGATCGGCCTTCTGGGGGCTGGTCGCTGGCACGCTGACGCTGTTCGTGGAAAACTTCCGCGCACGCCCGCACAACACCGATGAAGCCTGAATAGCCATGACACTGCTCTTTGTCGCAGACCCTCTGCACACCTTCAAGACCTACAAGGACAGCACCTTCGCCATGATGCGCGAGGCCGCCTCGCGCGGCCACGAGATCTGGGCCTGCGAGCCGCGCGAGCTGGTCTGGCAGCGCGGCAGCCAGGTGCAGACCCTGGCACGGCGCATCGCGCTGACCGGGCATGACACCGACTGGTACACCGTGCAGGAAGAAGCGCTCAAGCCATTGGCCGGCTTCAAGGCCGTGCTGATGCGCAAAGACCCGCCCTTCGACGCCGAATACCTCTACACCACCCATCTGCTGAGCCAGGCCGAACGCGAAGGCGCGCGGGTGTTCAACAGCCCGCAGGCATTGCGCGAGCACCCGGAAAAGCTGGCGATCCTTGAGTTCCCTCAGCACATTTCGCCCACCCTGGTCACCCGTGACATGGAGGCGGTGCGCGCCTTCCATGCCACCCACAAGGACATCATCCTCAAGCCGCTGGACGGCATGGGCGGCATGGGCATCTTCCGCGTGCGCGAAGACGGCCTGAACCTGGGCAGCATCGCCGAGACCCTGACCAAGGACGGTCAGCAGACCATCATGGTCCAGAAGTTCCTGCCTGCCATCGCCCAGGGCGACAAGCGCGTGCTGCTGATCGATGGCGAGCCGGTGCCCTTCGCGCTGGCCCGCATCCCGCAAGGCGGCGAGGTGCGCGGCAACCTGGCCGCCGGCGGCAAGGGCGTGGCCCAGCCGCTGTCCGAATCGGACTGGGCCATCGCCCGTCACCTGGGCCCCATCCTGGCGGCGCGGGGGCTGCTGCTGGTGGGGCTGGACATCATCGGCGAGCAACTCACCGAGATC
>CAYPUS010000316.1:0-4165 GCA_964413815.1 uncultured Aquabacterium sp.
CCGACGCACCCACCAGTGGTGCGTCGGCCGTGATGACCAGTGCTTCGTAGCCTGCGGTTTCGACCCGCTGCAGAAAGTCGCGCATGAAGCCGCGGTCGGGATGCGGGTAGAGCTGCATCCACATCGGGCCACGCCCCGGCTCGTGGCCAACGGCCGCCGCAACATCTTCCAGTCGCGTGCTGGCCTGCATGCTGAGCACCATGCCGGCCTCCTGTGCGGCTGCGGCGCAGGCCGTACCCAGTTCACCATCGGCGTGGGCGAGCTTTTGGTAGGCCACAGGGGCCAGGAGGATGGGATGGGCGCAGGCGCGGCCCAGCAGGGTCAGTCGGGTGTGGCCGCCAGCCAGTTGGCGCAGGGCGCGGGGCAGCAGTTTCAGCCGCGACCAGGCGGCGAGGTTGTCGGCCAGTGTGAAGCCGTCGGCGGCGGTGCCGTGCAGGTAGGCCCAGGTCGCGGGGTCGAGCCGGGCCTGCGCCGCAAGCGCGTAATCGTGCAGGTTGACGGGCAGCTGGTTGGTCATGAAGGCCCTTGCCGGCAGGCCTCAAGCAGCGCCCACGCGGTACAGCAAAACACAGGATTGTTAACGCACTATGTAGATGCGCGAGTGTGGCATCCGGGCATGCAGGCTGCGTTGTGACGCCCCGTCCGCCCGTTTAGAATGATAACAATTCTTATTCTCAGGCGAAATCCGGGCTCATCCGGGTGAGGGCAGGCAGTACCCATCGGGGCCGAACGGCGCCGACGTGCGGCTTGCGCGTCACCTGTGGCCCGGCTCGCCTGTCTGATCTTCATTGTCGTTTCACCCCATGAATTCCCCCGCCTCCGCGCCCTCTGCTCCGGATTCGAGTCGCCGCAAACACTGGCTCCAGCGCACCACGGTCGGCATCGGGGCGGTGGCCTTGTTGGCTGCAAGCGGCTACGTGGGCTGGAAGCATTTCCGGGGCAAGCGCTCCGAACTCGATCAATACCAGATCAGCTCGGTTCAGCGCGGTGACATCGAGGACCTGGTGACCGCCACCGGCAGCCTGCAGCCGCGCGAGTACGTGGATGTGGGTGCCCAGGTCTCGGGGCAGTTGAAGAAGATCCATGTCGAGATCGGGTCGGTGGTGAAGGCGGGTGACCTGCTGGCCGAGATCGACCCGACCGTTTACCGCGCCAACGTGGATGCGCGCCGCGCAGCCTTGCGCAACCTGCAGGCCACGATGCTGGACCGGCAGGCGCAACTGGCCCTGGCCGAGCAGCAACTGCATCGCCAGCGCGAGTTGCTGGCCGGTGATGCGACCACCACGGAGGCCGTGCAGCAGGCCGAGGCGAGCCTGAAGGCGTCGCGTGCGCAGGTCCAGGCCTTGAAGGCGCAGATCGAGCAGTCGGAATCCACCTTGCGCGCCGACGAGGCCAATCTGGACTACGCCAACATCTACTCGCCGATCTCTGGCGTGGTGGTGTCCATCACGGCGCGTCAGGGACAGACCATCAATGCCAATCAGCAGGCGCCGATCCTGCTGCGCGTGGCCGATCTGTCGACCATGACGGTCCAGACCCAGGTCTCCGAAGCCGACATCGCGCAGCTGCGTCCGGACATGGACGCCTACTTCACCACGCTGGGCAACCGCGGCCGCAAGTGGTGGGGCACTTTGCGCAAGGTCGAGCCCACGCCGACCGTGACGAACAACGTGGTGCTCTACAACGCGCTCTTCGATGTCGAGAACGACCAGCGCAACCTGTTGCCGCAGATGACGGCGCAGGTGTTCTTTGTGTCGGCGACCGCGCAGGACGCCCTGCTTGTGCCGGCATCGGCCGTGACGATTCAGCGTCAGCCGCGCGAGCGCGCCGGCGCAAGGCGTGGCGAAGACGCTGGCGGGACGCGTGCACCGCGTGCACCGCATGCGCCGCGTCCACCCCGTGCAGGTGAGCGTGACGTGTCCGCAGGTGCTTCGGCCAATGGTGAGCAGCGTGGCCCGCGTGGCGAGCGAGGCGATGGCCCGACGGCCAACATGAATCCTGAAGAGCGCCGCGCCATGTTCGAGCGCATGAGCCCGGAAGAACGCGCGGCTTTCCGGGAACGGCGCCGCGCCACGCGTGAACAGGCCGAAGGGCAGGGGCGCGGGCAAGGCGCTGCGCGGGTGACGGCGCCTCAAACCGAGCGGCGTGCCCAGCCCGCTCGCTCGACAAGCCCATCGCCGGCACCCGTGTGGGCCGGCGTCGGCCCGGGCCGGCCGCAGACGCCGCGTGATGGCGTCGTCAAGGTCGTCACCGAAGCGGGCCGCATCGAAGAGCGCAAGGTCAAGGTCGGCATCAGCAACCGTGTTCAGGTCCAGATCCTCGAAGGTCTGAAAGAGGGCGAAAAGGTCGTGGCCGGCGTCAAGGCCGCGGCCTCGGGACGTGAGGGTGCCGGGGGCAACCGCGGCGGCCAGCAAGGACCGGGTGGTCAGGGGCCTGGCGGCATGGGCGGCCTGGGTGGCGCCGGCGGTCTCGGGGGCATGGGCACCGGTGGTGCTGGCGGCGGGCGCGGCCGATGAGCGAGCGCGTGCCATTGATCGACTTGCGGGGCGTTACCAAGGCCTTCCGCAACGGCGACCTCGAAGTCGAGGTGCTGCACGGCATCGACCTGTGCATCCATGAGGGCGAGTTCGTCGCCATCATGGGTGCCTCGGGCTCGGGCAAGTCGACCTTGATGAACATCCTGGGCTGTCTGGACAAGCCCAGCAAGGGCAGCTACCACTTCCTGGGTCGCGATGTATCCGGTTTCAGCCGCGATGAGCTGGCGCGCCTGCGCCGCGAGGATTTCGGCTTCGTCTTCCAGAGCTACAACCTGATCGCCACCTCCACCGCGGTGGAGAACGTCGAGGTGCCGGCCATGTACGCCGGCATGGAAGCCTTGCAGCGGCGCGAGCGCGCCAGCCACCTGCTCGCGGAGCTCGGCCTGGGCGAGCGCCTGCATCACCGGCCCAACCAGTTGTCGGGCGGCCAGCAGCAGCGTGTGTCGATCGCACGGGCGCTGATGAACGGCGGGCGCATCATCCTGGCCGACGAGCCCACAGGCGCCCTCGACAGCAAGAGCGGCGCCGATGTGATGCGCCTGCTGGCGGATCTGTCCCGGCGCGGCCACACGGTGATCCTGATCACGCATGCGCGCGAGGTGGCCGAGCACGCCGACCGCCTCATCGAGATCCGCGACGGCCACATCCTGTCCGACAGCGGCATGAAGGTGCAGGCCGAACCGCCCCCGCCGGTCAAGGGCATGCATCCCGAACGCGATCGCCCGCAACTGGCCGACATGATGGAAGCCGCCCGCATGGCGTGGCGGGCCTTGCGGGCCAATGTGTTCCGCTCGGTGCTGACGCTGCTGGGCATCGTCATCGGCGTGGGTTCGGTGATCACGATGCTGGCCATCGGCGATGGCGCCAAGCAGCAGGTGATGGACCGCATCGGCGCGATGGGCTCGAACCTGCTGCTGGTGCGGCCCGGTGCGCCCAATCAGCGCGGCTTCAGTGGCACGGCCACGCTGGTCGTGTCGGATGTGCGCGCCATCGACCAGGAAGTGCCCAATGTGCTGGCGGCGGTGCCCGAGCAGAACAGCTCGGCCACGGTGCGTCATGACAACGCCGACTACAGCACCAGCATCCTGGGCACCTCGGCCAAGTACCCGCTGGCACGCAAATGGCCCGTCGACAAGGGCACCTTCTTCAGCGCCGATGATGAAGAGAACTACGCCACCGTGGCGGTGCTGGGCCAAACCGTGGCCAAGGCCCTGTTCCCAGGTGGCGAAGACCCACTGGGCCGCTACGTGCTGGTCAACAACCTTGTCTTCCAGGTGATCGGCGTCATGGCACCCAAGGGCGCCTCGCCCAATGGCCAGGACCAGGACGATGTGATCTTCGTGCCTTACGACACCAGCAGCCTGCGGCTGTCGGGCCAGCGCTTCCTTCGCAACGTCACCGTGGCGGTCAAGGATGTGGCCACGATCGACGACACGCAGGCGGCCATCGAGACCCTGCTGCTGGAGCGGCATGGCACGGTGGACTTCCAGATCCGCAACATGGCCTCCATCATCGAGACCACCGAGCAGACACAGAACACGATGACGGTGCTGCTGGGATCGATCGCGGCCATTTCGCTGCTGGTGGGCGGCATCGGCGTGATGAACATCATGCTGGTGTCGGTCACC
>CAYPUS010000317.1:0-4162 GCA_964413815.1 uncultured Aquabacterium sp.
CGCCCAAGCGCTCCGCGCCGCCGCCCCCCGTTGAGAAGCCGCTACCCAGGCCCAGTGCGGGCGAACAGGCCCTGGCCGAGGGCATCAAGTCCTACCAGGGCAGCCAGTACCGCCGTGCCGAGGCGCAGCTGAAGGCCGCCTTGAAAGCCGGCCTGAGCCGCCCCTCCGACCGGGCCAACGCCCACAAGCACCTGGCTTTCATTTACTGCACCAGCCAGCGCAGCGCCCTGTGCGCCGCGGCCTTCAAGAATGCCAAGGCGGCCGATCCCAACTTTGCCTTGACCAAGGCCGAGGCTGGCCACCCCATGTGGGCCAAGACCTACCGGCGCGCCCTGGGCATCAAATAAGCGGCCTGGCGCGGGCAGGTGCTCAGCGCAAGGCGATCCGCAGCGGCCGATTCCCTTGCGCTGTCCAGCGCCGCACTTCCTCGTCGAGCAGGTGCAGGGTGCGCGGATTGCGGCGGGCCCAGGCCGCATCCAGCACGAGTTCGGCGTGGCGCGGGGTCTGCCGCAAGGTGGCGACCTGATCGGGCAGCGCGGTGCGGGGATGGTGCAGGATGATGGCCAACCGCAGGCACAGCACCTGGGACATCATCACGGCGTCCTGCAGGAACTCCGTCAGCTTGCTCAACTCGCCGCGCTGGCCCAGCACCAGCGTGGCCAGGCGTCGCAACTGCGATTGCGAGAAGCCAGACGCGTCCACATGGCTGAGCATGTAGGCGCTGTGCCGATGGTGATCGTGGTGCGACACCATCATGCCGATTTCGTGCAACTGGCTGGCCCAGCCGAGCTCGAGCGCGCGCTCGCCTTCGTCGCTCGCGGCGTGGGCATGCAGGCCGGCCCACAGGCTCAGTGCGCGCATCCGGACCCGCTCGGCCTGTGCCATGTCCACGCGGAAACGCTGCTGCAACTCGCGCACGGCGCTGTCGCGCGGATCGGCTTGCCGGCGGTTGCGTGCGGCTTCGAGGCGCTCTTCCAGATCGAAGATCACGCCCTGGCGCAAGGCGCCCTTGGCCGGGCGCAAGGCGGTGATGTCGAAGTGGTGCAAGAGGGTGTAGAGGATGGACAGCCCACCGGCCAACACGGCCTTGCGCTCGGGCTTGAGGCCAGGCAGCGTGAGCGCCTCGGCACAGCCGGCCTCCAGGCATTGCCGGATGCACCAGCGCAGGCCCTCCGGTGTGATGCTGCCATCGGTGATGCCATTGGCCGCCAGGATCTGCGAGACGGCTCCTGCCGTGCCCGAGGAGCCCAGGGCCTCTTCCCATTGGTGACGCTGGAACAGGGTCAGGGCTTCTTCGAGTTCGGCGCCCGCGGCGATCTGGGCCTGACGGAAGTTGTCGGGCGTGTAGCGGCCGTGGGGGAAGTGGCGCAAGGACAGGCTCACGCTGCCGATGCGGAAGGATTCCGTCCGCTGCGTGCCGCGGCCCTGTCCGAGGATCATTTCTGTGGAGCGTCCGCCGATGTCGATCACCAGGCGGGGCAGGGTGCCGGGCTGCAAACGGCTCACGCCCTGGTAGATCAGGCGCGCTTCCTCACGGCCCGAGATCACCTCGATGGGGTGCCCCAGGACCCGGTTGGCACGCTGAAGGAAGGCATCGCGGTTGCGCGCCTCGCGCAAGGTCTGCGTGGCCACCGCGCGCACCTGCCAGGGGGCGAAGCCCTTGAGCCGCTGGGCGAAGCGGGCCAGGCAATCCAGGCCGCGCTGCATGGCTTCTTCGGTCAGCATGCCGTGCTCATTGAGGCCGCCGCCCAGGCGCACGGTTTCCTTGAGGTAGTCCTGGCGCTTGTAGCGGCCCTTGCCGATTTCGCCGATCTCCAGGCGAAAGCTGTTGGAGCCGAGGTCGATGGCGGCCAGCAGATCGGGAAAGCGGCTGCGGGCGGGCTTGCCGGACTGGCGTTGGCTTGGGCGGGCGTTCGGCGCGAGGTCCATACCGGGCATTGTCACTGCTTTACTTGAGCAACTCATTGTGCTTGACAGCATTGCTAAGATCCGTGGATGACCTTGACATACATCATGGCCGCGACCTTGTTCGGCGGCCTGACTTCGGTGCTGCTGGCCGCGGCCCTGTCGGCGCCCCTGCTGGGCCTGATCGTCCGCCATCTCGTCAGTCTGTCCACCGGGGTGCTGCTGGGCACCGCCCTGCTGCATGTGCTGCCCGAGGCCTTCGAGTCGGCCAAGCCGCCCCAGGCCCTGTTCCTGACCTTGCTGGGCGGGCTGCTGTTCTTCTTTCTGCTGGAGAAGGCCGAGCTCTACCGTCATGGTCATCACCATGAGCACGACGGCCATCACCATCACCACCACTTCGACCGCGAACAGGCGGGCCGAGGCGGCTGGAGCGTGCTGATCGGCGACAGCATCCACAACTTCTGCGACGGTGTGCTCATCGCTGCGGCTTTCCTGTCGGATCCGCACCTGGGCTTCGTCACCGCGCTGGCCATCATCGCGCACGAGATCCCGCAGGAGGTGGGTGACTACATCGTGCTGGTCAACGCGGGTTTCTCGCGGATGCGGGCGCTGGTCTACAACATGATCTCGGGGCTGGCCGCCGTGGCCGGGGGGCTGCTGGGTTACTTCCTGATCGAGCCTTGGCAGGCGTTCCTGCCCTACATGATGGTGGTGGCCGCCAGCAGCTTCATCTACGTGGCGGTGGCCGATCTGATCCCGCAACTGCAAAAGCGCCTCAATGGCCGTGAGACGGTGATGCAGCTCGGGTGGCTGTCGGCCGGCCTGCTGTTCATCGCGGCCATCGTGCAGGGGCTGCATGGCTTTCACGATGGGGCGCATGGCCACGCGCATGGCGAGCATGGCAACGAGGGCCGGCATGTGCATGCGCCGGGCCAGGAAGCCTCCCAGGCCGTCCAGGCCGCAGGCTTGTCGCCGGCGTCTGCCGTGCAGGCCGCGTCCGACGCTTCTGCCGCTTCAGATGGTCATGATCATGCGCATGACCACGAGCACGACCACGACCACGACCACGGCCACGGCCATTGATCGGCACCGCAATCTCAGCGCTTGACGGCGTCTGATGTTTCTTTCGGTGGTGCAGCCGGTTTCAGCCGGGTCGAGACCATGCCGGCGCCCACGATCAGGGCCATGCCCAGCACCCCATCGAGCGACAGGCGTTCGCCAAAGAGCAGCATGCCCAGCAGGCCGGCATGCACGATGCCCAGGTACTGCAAGCTGGCATTGACCAGCATGCGGCCTTGCGCATAGGCCTGTGTCATCAGCAGTTGGGCGATGGTGGCAAAGCCGCCCACGCCAAGCAGCGCGGCCCAGGCCCACAAGGGGATCTGCGCCGCAGGCGTGGGGTTGGCCACGCCGGGGATCAGCCAGGTCGCGGCGCCCAGCACCATGCCCGTCAGCGAGAAGTAGAAAACCACGCGTACCTCGGGCTCGCCCGCACGGCCCAGGGCGGTGACCTGCATGTAGGCCATGGCCGACAGGATGCCCGAGCCCACGCCCAGCAGGCCGGCAAAGAGCTGGTCGCGTGCGATGGTGGGATGCAGCACCAGGGCCACGCCGACGAAGCCGATGGCGATGGCCGCCACCAGCCGGCGGTCGACATGGGTGCCGCCGAACAGGCCGGAGCGGACCAGCATGAAGACGGCCATCCACACCGATGACATGTAGTTCAGGGTGACGGCCGTGGCCAGCGGCAACTGCCCGATGCAGTAGAACCACAGGCTCAGCGCCACCACGCCGGCCAGGCCGCGCCGCAGGTGCATGGCCGGCACCGGCGTGCCCAAGGCCGTGCCGGTGCGCCAGGCGATGAGGGCCATCATGAGGGCGCCCACCAGGCCGCGCGCGCTGACCACGGCGGCGGTACCGAAGTGCGTGGAGGCCAGCTTGACGCACACGCCCATCAACGCGAACAGCACGGTGGCCAGCACCATGCGGGCGTAGGGCGAGACGGTCGGATTCATGGATGGGGGCGGCCACCGGGCGGCGCCAGCGGTGCCGGCATGCCACCCGGTTGGTCCACCGCGGGTGGGTCAGGTGTCCAGAGAGGGCATCTTCTTGCGATACCACTCATGGAAGTGCTGCATGCCGTCTTCCATGGGGCTCTGATAGGGCCCAACCTCGTTGTCGCCGCGCTTGTACAGGGCCAGACGGCCCGCGTCCATGCGCTCGGCGATCTCGTCGTCCTCGATGCAGGTCTCCATGT
>CAYPUS010000318.1:0-4147 GCA_964413815.1 uncultured Aquabacterium sp.
GCCAAGCACGGCCTGGTGGGCATGACCAAGGCCGTGGCCCTGGAAACGGCCCTGACCAACATCACCGTCAATGCCATCTGCCCGGGCTGGGTGCTGACACCGCTGGTGCAAAAGCAGATCGACGCCAAGGCTGAGAAGCAAGGCATTTCGGTGGCCGAGGCGCAGAAGGACCTGCTGGGAGAAAAACAGCCTTCGCTGCAGTTCGTCACGCCCGCGCAACTCGGAGACCTGGCGGTCTTCCTGTGCTCGCCCGGGGGCGACAATGTGCGCGGCGCGGCCTGGAATGTGGACGGCGGCTGGCTGGCTCAGTAAGTCTTTCTTTCATGTCATTGACTCCGGCGGCCCTGGGCGAAAGCCCCACGGGCCATGCGCAGGGCGTGCCCTATTCGCCCCTTTACGACGACGTCTACCATGCCGCGGCCGGCGCCTGGGCGCAGGCGCGGCATGTCTTCCTGGGTGGCAACGGCCTGCCCGGGCGCTGGCAAGGCCGCCGCCGGTTCGTGATCCTGGAGACCGGCTTCGGGCTGGGCAACAATTTCCTGGCCACCTGGGCCGTCTGGCGCCGCGATGCCGCGCGCTGCGATCACCTGGTGTTCATCTCCATCGAGAAGCACCCCCTTTTGCGCAAGGACCTGGCGCGGGTGCATGGCCTGCTGGCGCCCATCGCCACAGACGCCCGCAATGAGGTGGACGGGGGCATCGCGCCGGATGTGCGGCAGGCCGATGAACAGGGCGCCGATGAAGCCGTGCGCCGTGAACTGGCCCAGCGTCTGGTCGATGCCTGGCCGACGCTGACGCCCGGCCTGCACACCCTGCACTTTCACGACGATGCACTGTCCGCGGTGCCGTCCGCGAACGATGAGGCCGCACCTGATTCAACGCAACTGAACCGCCCCAGCGTGACCCTGCTGCTGGGACTGGGCGACATCGCCAAGCTCTTGCCCGCGCTGGTCGCCCATGTGGACGCTTTCTATCTGGACGGCTTTGCGCCCGCCAAGAACCCGCAGATGTGGGACGAGGGCCTGTTGGCACGCCTGAACCGCCTGGCGGCCCCCGGCGCCACGGCCGCTACCTGGTCCGCCGCGCGGGGCGTGCGCGACGCGCTGGCATCGGCCGGTTTCCAGGTCGAGCGGGTGCCGGGCTTTGCCGGCAAGCGCGACATGGTGCGCGCGGTCTACGCACCACGCTACCAGGCACCTTGGCCTGTCGGCGGCTGCTGGCCGGAACCGGATGAGGCAGCCGATCGCCACGCCATCGTGCTGGGTGCGGGCCTGGCCGGCTGCAGCGCCGCGCTGGCCCTCTGTCGCGAAGGCTGGCGGGTGACGCTGGTGGACCGGCAGGCCGGCCCGGCGGCCGAGGCGTCGGGCAACCCGGGCGGACTCTTTCACAGCGTGCTGCATGGCGAGGATGGCGTGCACGCGCGCACGCACCGCGCCGCCGCCCTCGCCTGCTGGCGCCATGCCGCCGCTGCGATCGCGGCGGGACGCCTTCAGGGCGATGCAAGGGGCTTGCTGAGGCTGGACCCCAAAACCGATGCCGGCGCGGCGCGGGCGCTGCTGGCCGCTTTGGGCCTGCCGCCCGACCATGTCGAGTGGCTGGATCTTGACGCCGCGCACGCGCAGGCGGGCATGGCCGTGCCCAGTGGCGGCTGGTTGTTCCACCAGGGCGGCTGGCTGCATCCGGCTGGTTTGGCCGCCACGATGCTGGCCGAAGCCGCATCGCTGATGCGCGAGGGCCGCCCGCTGCTGCAATGCCTTTGGCACCGTGAGGCCCGTGGGATCGATGTGGCGGACGACGGCACATGGCAGCTGTGGGACCGCACCGGCGTGATCGCCCAGGCGCCTTCGCTGGTGCTGTGCAATGCAATGGGCGTGGGTCCGCTGCTCGAGACCTTGCCGGGCAGCCACGCCGTCGCCGACCTGCCCTTGAGCGCCGTGCGCGGCCAGATCACACAGTGGTCCTTGCCGTCGCCGGTGGCCGGCGGCGTCGAGGCAGGTGTGAGCGTCCCGCGCCTGCCTGTGGCCGGCGCCGGCTATGTGCTGCCCCTGTCCGAGAACACCCTGCTCTGCGGCGCCACCACCCAGCACCATGACGCCGACCCCGCCGTGCGCGACGCCGACCACCGCCACAACCTGGCACAGGCAGCCCGGCTGGGCGCCTGCCCGCCCTGGCCTGCCGAGGCCCCTTTGCCAGCCGGTTTGCAGGGCCGCACGGCCTGGCGCGCCACCACGCCGGACCGCCTGCCGCTGGTCGGCGCCTTGCCGCCCAGCGCGCAACGCTTGGCGTCGCAGGCCAGCAAACACGGGCGCGCCCAGCGTCTGGACCAGGTTCGCCTCATCCCGCGCGAACGCAGCAGGCGCGGCGGCCTGTATGTGCTGGCTGGGCTGGGCTCGCGAGGCATCACCTGGTCCTGCCTGGCGGGCGAGCTGCTGGCACACTGGGTGACCGGCACCCCCTGCCCCGTCGAAGCCGATCTGCGCGATGCGGTGGACCCGGCGCGCTTCCTGGCCCGGCACACAGCTCGACATCCATCCCGGTACTCAGGTCACCCCACGTCGCTCGCATCCCACGCCTCGCATGATGGGCTCGCCCCCAAGGACCCCTCCAAAGGGTAAAGTGGCTGTCCGCCTATGAAGATGAAGACCGACGACACCCGCTCGCTGCCTGGCCTGACCGATAGGCTGCGCCTGGACAAATGGCTTTGGGCCGCCCGCTTTTACAAGACGCGCAGCCTGGCTGCCGAGGACATCGACAAGGGCCGAATCGCTGTCAACGACCAGGTTGCCAAACCGTCGCGCGAGCTCAAGGCGGGTGACCGCGTCGACATCCGCCAGACCGGGGGGCTGGTACGCACCGTTGTCGTGCAGGCACTCAGCACCGTGCGCGGCCCCGCGCCGCAGGCGCAGCTGCTCTATCAGGAAACCGAAGAAAGCGTGCAACGGCGCGCCCGCTTCGCCGAGCAGCGGCGCCTGGCCAGTGAGCCGGCGGACACCATCGAGCAGGGCCGCCCGACCAAGCGAGACCGCCGCCAGTTGGCGGACTGGCAGCGCTGGTCGGCCAGCGTGGACAAGTAAAACACCCCCCACCGCGTGGGCCGCGCCGGATCGGCGCGCAGGGCTGCGACAATCCCGGGTTCGGCCGGTTACAAATTAAGCCGCTTGTTTGCCGTTTTTTGGCATGGGGCCTCTTGAAACGTGCCGGACCGCCCCGACATCCCCAGCGTTTTGCCATTTCCTACAACCATTCGAGATCAGCAGATGAGCGACCAGCCCGTCCAACCGGAACAGCAAGCCAACCCGATTCCCGATGGCGCCGAAACGCCCGAGGGTGCCACCTCCGTCGAGCAGCAGCTGGCGGAGTTGAGCGCCAAGCATGCCGAGGTGTCCGATGCCTTCCTGCGTGCCAAGGCCGAGGCCGAGAACATCCGCCGCCGCTCCGAAGAAGAGATCGCCAAGGCGCGCAAGTTCGCCGTGGAGTCCTTCGCCGAGAGCCTGCTGCCTGTGCGTGACAGCCTGGAAGCCGCCCTGGCCGCCCACGCCGCCAAGCCGGATGCCCCGGTCGAGACCGTGCTCGAAGGCGTCGAGGCCACGCTGCGCCAGCTGGCCTCCGCCCTGGAGCGCAACAAGGTGCTGGAAATCAACCCGGCCGCGGGCGCCAAGTTCGACCCGACCGTGCACCAGGCCATCAGCATGGTGCCGGCCGATCAGGAGGCCAACACCGTCGTGGGCGTGCTGCAAAAAGGCTATTCGATCAGCGAGCGCGTGCTGCGCCCTGCCCTGGTCACCGTGGCCGCCCCCAAGTAAGCCGAACCGTTCCCCGAGACACCCCGTCTGGTCCGGACGGGGTCTTGAAAAAACAAGCGCCGTTCACATATCAGATCACAGTGGGAGCCACAGGCTTCCGAGCAAATTCTTAGGAGCAATTCAACATGGGCAAGATCATTGGCATCGACCTGGGCACCACGAACTCGTGCGTGGCCGTCATGGAAGGCAACACCACCCGGGTGATCGAAAACAGCGAAGGCGCGCGCACGACGCCTTCGATCATCGCCTACCAGGATGATGGCGAGATCCTCGTGGGCGCCTCGGCCAAGCGCCAGGCGGTCACCAACCCCAAAAACACCCTGTACGCGGTCAAGCGCCTGATC
>CAYPUS010000319.1:0-4143 GCA_964413815.1 uncultured Aquabacterium sp.
CTTCGAGCAGGAGCCCGCTTTCGTTGAAGCGTGGCAGGCCCAGCGAGAGCGTTGCGTCCATGTGGAAATGGCAGTCGACAAAGGGCGGGGACACCAGCAAGTGCTGGGCATCGATCTCGTGGGCGGCCTGGGCAGGCAGCCCAGGCGCCACGGCGGCAATCAGGCCATCCTGGACAGCGATGTCCTGGTCACGCCGGCCATCCGGCAAGGTGCAGTGGCGAACGATGAGGTCGAACACGGGCGCGGGCTCCTGTCACACGGTGCCGAAGATGCGATCGCCGGCATCACCCAGGCCGGGCACGATGTAGCCATGCTCGTTCAGATGGCTGTCGAGCGAGGCGGTGACCACGGGCACATCGGGATGGTGCTTGAGCATGTTGCCCACACCCTCGGGCGCAGCCAGCAGGCACAGCAGCTTGATGCTCTGGCAACCGGCCTCCTTGATGCGGTCGATGGCGGCCACGGCGGAGTTGCCGGTGGCCAGCATGGGATCGACCACGATGACCTGGCGCTCGGCGATGTCGGCGGGGACCTTGAAGTAGTACTCCACCGGCTCGAGTGTGTCGGGGTCGCGGTAAAGCCCGATGTGGCCGACGCGGGCCAGCGGCAGCAAGGCCAGCACCCCGTCGAGCATGCCGTTGCCCGCGCGCAGGATGGAGACGATGCACAGCTTCTTGCCGCTGATCACCGGGGAATCCATCTCGGTGATGGGCGTGGTGATGCGAAGCGGCTCGGTGCGCAGGTCACCGGTGGCCTCGTAGATCAGCATCTGACTGACCTCGCGCAGCAGGTTTCGGAAGCTGTCGGTGTTGGTGGCTTCGCTGCGCAACCAGGTCAACTTGTGCTGGACCAGCGGGTGCCCGACGACGGTGAGGTTGGGAAAGTCTGCGGTCATTTTTGTTTGCTCCAAGGTTGTCAGAACACCGTGCCATCGCTGTCCAGGTGCACCGGAGGGGGGCCGCCCGGCCGCTTGGCCTGTGCGATCTGCCTGCCGGCCGCCCAGGTGCCGCCTTCCAGCACGCGCGCCAGCGGAAAGGCATCGGCACGCAAGCCCAGCTCTTGCCGCACCGCACTGCCCAGATGATCCAGGATGGCGACGGTCAGGGCGCGCCATTCCACGATGGGCTCGGCGTCCACGCGCCAGCGCGTGGCGTGGAAGGCACGGTCGCGGGCCTGCAGCAGCCCGAGATCGAGCAGCAGGCCGCCATTGCGGTATTCGGGCAGGCCGGTCAGCTCGTCCAGACCGGTGATGCGCAGGCCCGCATCTTCGAGCGGCTCCAGCAGCGAGTAGCACATCCATTGGCTGAGCTTGTGAAAAGGCAACCAGCCACCCGGCGCATCGGGATGAGGCCAGCAGTCGCCCAGGGGCTGTCCACCGAGTTCATGCCGGCCAGGCCAGATCCGGCCCAGGGTGCGCAACAGCAGCGCCAGCACCTGGGCGGCTGGCACCTCGCCGCCAGGGGCCATGCGCAACAGGGCATCCACCAGGTGGCCGGGCCTTTGCACATCGGGCGCCCCGGGCAGCGCATAGACCTCCTTGTGCGCGGCCAGCGCCGCCCCAAGTTGCCTGAGCAGGACGGCCCGTCCCTCGACGCCGATGAGCGGGTTGTGCTGCGTCACCTGGAAGGCCCGGGCCACATCCGAGGCCTGCACCCTGGCCAGGCCGGCCGCATCGGCCTGCAAGGCTTGGGCGGGATCGCTGGACAGACCGCCCGCGGCCCACCAGCGCAGGCTGGCCACCCCCAATCCTTCGGAGCGCGCCAGTTCCTGTCCGCTGTCATGGTCGGCGTAACGCCAGGCCGGGCCGGCACCGGCATCCAGCAGCACACTGACCACCGCCAGGTCGATGCGGGCCCGTGCGCGCGTCAATCGGCTGCCTTTGCCGGCCAGACCCTGCGAGGCCGCCAGCGCAGCCCAGCGGTCCACACCACCTGCTTCGAAGTGCCGCCATCGGCTGTGATAGGGCACCTGGAGATCCGGGTAGCGCTGCCGGATGAGCTGCGCCACATAGGCGGCCACCACATCCATGCGCTCAGGATGGAAGGTGAAGTGACGCGCCCGCCCTTGCTGCGCCAGCGTCAGGATGGCCGCGCTGTGGCGCCGCACGGCGCTGGCGCACAGCAGCGCATCCGCATCCATCTCGGTCGCCATCGCCATGCTCGTCATTCCATCAGCCCCCTGCCCTTGGCCTGCGCCAGTTCATCGGCGTCCGGCGTGTGCGTCGAGAAATAGCCTGCGGCCTTCTTGGCATCCATCTCCACCTGTGCATCGGCCGGAATGAGTTCATCGGGGATGGCCACGCGCTCAAGCACCTCGATGCCCTGCTCCACCAGCGCGCCATGCTTCATGTTGCTCATCGAGGCCCAGCGGTCGATGCGGCGGATGCCCAGCCAATGGAAGACATCGGGCATCAGTTGCTGAAAGCGCATGTCCTGCACACCGGCCACGCACTCGGTGCGCTCGAAGTAGGTCTCGGCGCGGTCGCCGCCGTTCTGGCGCTTGCGCGCGTTGTAGACCAGGAACTTGGTGACTTCGCCCAACGCCCGCCCTTCCTTGCGGTTGTACACCACCAGGCCCACGCCGCCTTGCTGCGCCATCTCGATGCACACCTCGATGCCATGGGCAAGGTAGGGGCGGCAGGTGCAGATGTCGGAGCCGAACACATCGGAGCCATTGCACTCGTCGTGCAGACGGCAGGCGATCTTGGTTTCCGGACGGCCCAGCTTGCTCACATCGCCAAAGAAGTAGAGCGTCATGCCGCCAATGGGCGGCAGGAAGACCTTGAGATCCGGACGGGTCACCAGTTCAGGGAACATGCCCGCCGTCTGCTCGAAGAGGTTGCGCCGCAGGGCGCTTTCCTTGATGCCGAAGCGCTCGGCCAGGCCGGGCAGGTACCAGACCGGGTCGACCGCCGCCTTGGTGACCTTCACATCGCCATTGGCCTGCAGGATGTCGCCATCGGGCCGCAGCCGGCCACTGGCGATGGCCGCCACCAGCTCGGGCATGTTGATGTGCGCCTTGGTGATCGCGATGGTGGGGCGGATGTCCAGGCCCGCTTCGATCTGCGCCTTGAATTCGCTGGCCACCAGATGGCCCCAGGGATCGAGCGAGACGATCTTGCCCGGCTCGGACCATTGCGGATGCGGGCCGATGTGCTCAGCGGGTGTGGTGTTGGTGAAATCGGGCTTGTGATCGCGGTTGAGCGCACCGGAGGCCACCGCCAGCGCACGGTAGACCGCATAGGCGCCGGAATGCGAGCCGATGACGTTGCGCACAGCCGGGTTGCCGACGCTGCCGATCAGCGGGCCGCGCTCGGCTGCCGTGGCCGCCCCCCACTGGATGGGCGCCACGGCGCCGGGCGCCTGCTTGCGGGGATGCGACGTCAGAACAATATGGGCGGACATGTACGGAAGCCTCCATCGGTGAACCCGGGCCGCCTGGCTGCAAGCCAGCACGGCGGCATACACAGACCTTAGCGAGTTGCGTGCCAGCTCCTGTGAAAGATCGCCGCCGCCCGACCCACCCCTGGCACCTTCCCCCGGCCTGTTGCGGTCAGGCACGCCGGACGCCCTATGATGTGGGCTTCATCACTGCAATTCGACGCCAGCATGCCACCGATGCCCCCTGTCACACAGGCATTGATACTGATCAACGTCGCCATGTTCGCCCTGAACGACGTGCTCAATGGGATGCTGTCGCACTACCTGGGGCTGTGGCCCCTGCACTCGGGCTTCTTCTATCCCTGGCAGGTCGTGACCTACGCCTTCCTGCATGGCTCGCTCGGCCACATCTTCTTCAACATGCTGGGCCTGTGGATGTTCGGCAGCGAGCTCGAGCGCATCTGGGGCTCGCGCCGCTACATGGAGTTCCTGCTGGCCAGCGTCCTGACCGCCGCAGCCTGCCAGTTGATCATGGCCTTCGTCGGGGGCTGGCTCAACCCCACGGTGGGCGCTTCGGGCGGCATCTTCGGCCTGCTGCTGGCGTTCGGGATGATGTTCCCCAACCGCACCATCCTGCCGCTGTTCCCGCCCATCCCGATGAAGGCCAAGGTCTTCGTCGCGGTCTTCGGCACCCTGGAACTGCTGCAAGG
This sequence comes from uncultured Aquabacterium sp., assembly GCA_964413815.1. Taxonomy (GTDB): domain Bacteria; phylum Pseudomonadota; class Gammaproteobacteria; order Burkholderiales; family Burkholderiaceae_C; genus Aquabacterium. The sequence goes on from CAYPUS010000319.1 coordinate 4,091, forward strand.
GGTGTTCGGCACGCCTTCCGGTGTGGCCCACTTCGCCCAGGTGGGCGAAGTGG
>CAYPUS010000320.1:0-4108 GCA_964413815.1 uncultured Aquabacterium sp.
ACTACTACCGGCCTGGCCGGCTATCTGGCCGAACGCGGCGTCAAGCGCGTGTGGTTGACCTTGTAGGGATTGTCGGGAAAATCTGGAACCACGTGAGCCTTACCTTTTGCTGATCAATACATCCGCCTGCGGCGCCTGGGCGTACACGCCCGCACAGCGGGCCTCGATGAACGGCACATCCCGCATGCGATAGCGGTGAAATCCATTGGCCCCGTCCAGGTCGTTGCCATTGACCCAGTAGGTGTCGGGCGCATCGGGCGCCACATTGGGATTGTGCAGCTGCCATCCCAGCGCCTTCAGGACAAACTCCCCGAGCTGGTAGTGATTGCCGATGCACGCTTGCGCCAGCGCCCGCGACCAGGCCTGGGCCTGCGCGTTCGCGAACCAGACCAGGGGGGTCTTGTAGACCTCCGGGTGCAGCACGTTGTGACCGATGCGGCCATCCGTGCCCACCAGCTGCCCGTGGTCCGAAACCAGAAGAACGAGCACCGGGCCCCTTGCCTGCGCCAGGATGAAGTCCAGCGTGCGTGTCACCTGCAGGTCGAACCAGCGGACCGCGTCATCGTACTCGTCGGCGATCGCCTGCTCCGGGCTGGCGGCCTCCTGGCGTGAAAACTCGGCAAAGGAATCAGGGAAGTTGTCACGATAAGGAATGTGGGCCGAGCGCGTGTTCAGGGCCAGCAGGAAAGGCTGATCCCATTTCATCGGTACCTGGCGCACGCGATCGATCAGCTCGGCGTCGGGCAAGCCCTCTTCAATGGGTCGGTCAACCGCATCCACCCAGTGATCCAGCATGCGCCCGCCCATCAGGCTGCTCAGGCCATCGAGCTTCTGCACGGACACGAAAGCCGTCTGATAGCCATGCCGCTTGGCTGCGACGAACAGGTTGTTGCCGGTCTGCCCCATGGCTTTGACATGGCCGGGCTCGCGCACCACGTTGACCAGCATGGGCACCGACACGCGGGTCGACACGCCCGAAGCCATGATCCGCGTGGCGCCTCCGTCGAAGCGCTTGACGCGCTCGGACAAGACCGGCGTGGTGTCGCGTGCATAGCCGAGCACACCCATGTGGTCGGGGTTCAGGCTCTCGCCGATGACCAGCACGATGGACACCGGCAAGGGCGACGGGGATGGTGGCGTCGCGGTGGCGACGGCTTGCGCGACGTGGTGCTGGACGCCGTTGTGCACGGGGGCTCGCCAGCGTTCGTGCCCCCATTCCTGCCCCCGTTCCTGCCCCCATTCCTGCACCCGCTCCTGCACCCGATACGGCCGCCAGCGCACGGCCGACGCGTTGGCATTGGGAACCAGTTGGTCGGCCAGGAAACCGCCCCATGCGTACAAGGCATTCACCAGCAGGGGGCGCCGGCTGTCGGGCTCCAGCCGCCAGGCCGGCATGGTCAGCGCCATGTACAAGGGCAGGCAGAGCATGCCCACCAGGGCCACGCTGCTCAGCCAGGACGAGCGGCGCATCAGCTGACGCGCGCCCAGCACCAGCAGGCAGCTGACGACCAAGCCCAAGGCCGACCAGCGCCACATCTCCCAGGTGCCCAGCAGGCCCGTGGCCATGTCCTGGAACTCGGCACCAATCAGCGCGATGTCCTTCTTGCGGAAGTAGGCCCCGAAATACTGGTGGTGGATCGCACCGGACCAGGCCAGCAAGAGCACGGACACCGAAGCCGCCATCCCCAACGCCGAGCGCAGGGACCACGCCATCAAGCCGGCCATGACGGGAAACAACCAGAGGAAGCCCCGCTCCCCGGACGGGGGCAACAGCGGATCGGTGGGGAGGCATTCGGGCAGGACCAGGGCTGCACAACACAAGACCCAGGCCAGCCCTTCAGCCCAGGTCAACGACCGCCACTGCCCCACTGCACACCCCTTGCAACTGCTTGACTACGCTGACGGCCTGCCATGGGCTGTCAGTACAACGGGCGTCATTGTGGCGGAAGTTGCATCAGGCGAGCGTCGGCAAAAGGCCGCTTTTTGCGGACATCACCGGTGAAGACGCGATCGGCGTCGTCAACGGGCCTGTACCGGATGAACAACGGCCCATTTCAGGCGCATCAACTCCGTCTCGGGGCGGTGACGCAGAGGGGCGGTGACGCTGCCCTGCAGGTCCAGCTCCGACACATCCCGCCCGGTCAGCCGGTGCAGCCAGTGACGCGTGGGGGCGTCCGCCAGGTCCTGGTCGCGGTAGACCAGGAGGACGCTGTCTTGCAAGGGCACAGTCCAGGGCACGATGGGCGTGAGGATCTGTGTGCGCCGGCCCAAATGGCTCTTGAGGTTGCCGCCGTCCAGGTGGTTGCTCACCAACAGCACCGCTGGCTTGCCGCCCCATTGGCGCTGCAGGCCCTCGGCCAGGGCGTCGTACGGCAGGTTCAGGCGTGTCGCCGACCTGCCCCAGATCACACGCGCGGGCATCAAGGCCGCCACGACCAAGGCGCAAACCAGGCCGGTCATCACCATGCGCCGCCCCCAGCCGTCGCGCGCCGGATCGGTGGCGGCGGCCAGCCACATCGGCCAGAAGAACAGGATGGGGAAGAACCAGCGCGCATTGAAACGCTCGATGTCCAGCACCAGCGTCCAGCCGATCAGGCAGGCCAATGCACTGAACGCCAGCCGGGCCAGGAAGCGGCTCGCCAGGCGCTGCTGGTCATTCGGGCGCTCACCGCTCAAAGGTGCCCGCAAGGCCATCGGCACCGCCAGCAGGCCCCACGGCAGCAGGAAGGCCAGCATGGCCACGCCCATGTCCCGCCACACGGCCCACCAGACGGGCTCGACCTGCCCCGGCACCTCCTGCAGCTTCTGGAAGGTGCGATCGAGCGCGCCAGGGTGCTGCCACAGCCACAGGCCGTGCGGCAACCACACCAGCAGAGCGGCTCCCATGGCCAACACCACCCCTTGCCATCGCAAGCGCGCCCGCATCTCGGGCACCAGCCAGACGGCCACCGGCAAGGCCAGCAGCAGGACCAGCGCATTGTGCTTGGACAGCATCACACAGCCCGCCAGCGCGCCGGTGAGCACGTCACGCCACCAGGCGGGCCGCTTCAAGGCGGCCACCGCCGACCACAGCACGCAAGCGAGCAGGGTCGTGGCCAGCAGGGAGTGCGTCAGATCGCGCTGCGCCTCCCAGATCACGGCCGGCAGCAGCGCCAGACCGGCGACCGCCACGCGCCTTTGAGCCAGGCTCATGCCCAGTTCGCGCGCGGTGCCGTCGCAGGCCACCACCAGCAGGCACAGCAGGCCTGCTTTCAGGGTCCAGAGGATGGCAACCAGATGGGACGACAACAGCCCCAGTGCATACACCAGCCAGGTGTAGAGCGGCGGCTGGTGGGTGTAGTTCCAGGCCAGCCGCTGGGACAGCACCAGCTGTTCGGCCTGGTCTTGCTCGACGGTGGATGAGACCAGCGCCTGCAGCAGCGCCACCAGGACCACATAGCCCAGCAGCAGCGCGACTGAACCCGCTCCGGGTCGCGCCGAAGAGTCTTGACAACCTTCAGACGCGACGACGGCCATGTCAGTGTGAGCGAATCATGGTGCCGTAGGCCTGCTCCGTCAGAATTTCCAGGAGCATGGCATGCGGCACGCGGCCATCCACGATGTGCACCGCATTGACGCCGCTCTTGGCGGCATCCAGCGCACCGGCGATCTTGGGCAGCATGCCACCACTGATGGTGCCGTCGGCGATCAGCTCGTCGATGCGGCGCGCAGTCAGGTCGGTCAGCAGATTGCCCTGCTTATCGAGCACCCCCTTGATGTTGGTCAGCAGCATGAGTTTCTCGGCCTTGAGGATCTCGGCCAGCTTCGATGCCACCAGGTCGGCGTTGATGTTGTAGCTTTCGTTGCGCTCACCGAAGCCGATGGGGCTGATGACGGGGATGAACTGGTCATCCTGCAAAGCCTTGACCACGCTCGGATCGATGGCCTCGATCTCACCCACCTGCCCGACGTCATGCTCCTTGGCCGGATCTTCCAGATCGACCAGCTTGAGCTTGCGTGCGCGGATCATGCCGCCATCGCGGCCGGTCAGGCCCACGGCCTTGCCGCCAGCTGCGTTGATCAGGCCCACGATGTCCTGCTGGACTTCACCGGCAAGCACCCACTCGAC
>CAYPUS010000321.1:0-4093 GCA_964413815.1 uncultured Aquabacterium sp.
AAGGTGCGGATGGAGTCGATCTCGACGCCGAACAGGTCGACGCGGTAGGGAACGGGCGAGCCCATGGGAAAGAGATCGATCAGGCCGCCGCGCACCGCGTATTCACCGGGCGAGACCACTTGGCTCACATGCGTGTAGCCAGCCAGCGTCAGCTGCGATTTCAGCGCCGCCTCGTCGAGTTTCTGCTTTTGCCGGAAGTGGAAGGTGTAGGCCGCCAGGAAGGAGGGCGGGGCCAGCCGCGTCAGCGCCGTGGTCGCGGGCAGCAGCACCACATCCACGCCGGTATCGGCCTTGACGCCTTGCTGGATGCGCCACAGCGTGGCCAGCCGCTCCGAGATCAGGTCCTGGTGCGGTGAGAAGGTGTCATAAGGCAACGTTTCCCAATCCGGGAAGATGGCGCCGCGCAACTCGGGCGCGAAGAAGGCCATCTCGTCCAGCAGCCGCTGCGCATCGGCCGCATCGGCGGTCATCACCGCAGTCAGCTGCCCCTGCGCCTTGCGTGCGCGTGCGAAATGGGCCAGCAGCAGCGCATCGCCAGAACCATAGGGGCGGGGCACGGTGAAGCGTTTGCCGGGGGCAATGGAAGGCAGGGGCAGGGCAGGCAGCATGGCGAGCAGAAATGACAAAGCGCCCGGACACGTGCGGTGCCGGGCGTGAAGTGCGGATCGGCGTCCATTTTAGGTCGGCGACAATCGCCCCATGTCCAGCGCCCCCGATTCCCTGCTGCCCACCTACATGGTGGCCGGCCCCGATTTCAAACCCCGCGCCTTCGCCCTGGTGCCCTGCGCGGGAGTCGGCGAGCGCGCCGGCGTGGGCGGCCCCAAGCAGTACCACCCGGTGGCCGGCCGTGCCGTCGTGGCCCACACCCTGGCTGCGCTGGCGGCCGTGCCACGCATCGAAGCCACGCTGGTGGTGCTCTCGCCTGCCGACACGCAGTTCGCCCAGCATGTGCCTGGCTTCGAAGGCGAGCGGGGCTGGGTGGCCAAGGTGGGCGGGGCCACGCGGGCGCACAGCGTGGCCAATGGCCTGGAGGAATTGCTGGCCCGGGGCGCGCAGGCGCACGACTGGGTCCTGGTGCACGATGCCGCGCGCTGCCTGGTCCGACCCGAATGGGTGCAGGCGCTGATCGACGCCTGCGAGGACGACGAGGTCGGGGGACTGCTCGCCTTGCCGCTGGCCGACACCCTGAAGGCCGCCATGCCGGGCGCTGTCGGTGAGCACCGGGCTCAGGCCACCATCGACCGGGCCGGCAAGTGGGCGGCCCAGACACCGCAGATGTTCCGCCTGGGTCTGTTGCTGCCGGCCTTGCGTGCGGCCCTGGCCGACCCGGAGGCTGCGGCCAAGGTCACCGACGAGGCCAGCGCCATCGAGGCCCTGGGCCATGCACCGCGGCTGGTGCCCGGCGCCTACGACAACTTCAAACTCACCTGGCCGGCCGATTTCGCACTGGCCGAACGCCTGTTGCGCACGCCTTGAGCGACTTCGGCAGGCCTTGCTTCACTTCTTGGGCTTGGCGGACTTGGCCGGCGTTTTGGACGCAGGCCTGGCGGCGTCTTTGTTGGCGCCGTCTTTGTGGGCGCCGTCTTTGGGTGAGCCCGCCCGCGTCGCAGTGGCGCTTGGGGCCTGAACCGGCACGGTGCCCGCCGCCAGGGTCACCGACAGCTTGAGCGCCGCGGCGACCACGGGCTTGGCCCATTCCGGCGTGTCGCCCAGATCCTTCAAGCCCGGCACCTGCACCCGGCCCTGAGCTGTGCCTGTGCGCAGCCAGTGCAGCACCAGCTTGGGCCGTGGTGCCTTGCCTTGGTGCGGGTCGGCGTCTTCCGAGTTGTCATACAGGCGCAGTTCGGCCACATGGGGCAGCAGCTCGATCAGTTGTAGCCGGCTCTGGTCGAAGCGGCGCCGGATGTCGGCCTCCGGGATGTCATGGCCGCCCTTGCGCACGCGCGCCTTCACGCGGGCCAGGTGGTGTTCCGGGCTGGCCAGGCCCACGTACCAGATCCGCACTTCGAAGCCCCGCGAAGCGGCATCCTTGAGCAGGGCCGCGAAGCTCTTGCCGCCCAGGGTGGTCTCGAAGTTGTAGTCCAGCCCGTGGGCGATAGCGTGCTGCAGCAGGCGCTTGCCTTCGTGCCATGCGGCGCTGTTGGCCTGCGTGGCGCTCAGATGCGGCTGTTCGGCCCGGATGCGGGCAGCGGCCTCGTCGGGGTTGAAGTACTGGCCACCGCGGGCGCGGATGGTCGCGCCGCCAATGCTGCTTTTGCCCGCGCCGTTGGTGCCGGCCAGGACGAACAGTCGGGGAGCGTGGGCGTGGGTGTCCACGGTCTTGCCTCTCTGAAATGGGTGTGTCAATGCCATGAAAGACCAGGCGCCTTCGTGTGGGCGCTGGTCGCGCGGCCCTCATCATGGGCCAAAAAGTTCACGTCAAAAGGGAATGTGCGCCGCGTGCGAGCGCAGACGCTGTCTGACTACGGGGACCTGAGGGGTGTCTGAAAACGCGCCGGACAGACGCCAAGCAGCTTTCAGCGCTTCAGCCCTTCAGCTCTTCCGGGGGGATCGGCCCGATCGAGCGGACGGGGCGGCTGATGCGGAGGCGGCCACTGCCTGGACCGCTGCCGCCCCCAGTTCTTCCGGCGAGGCATCGAAGGCGTCCATCATGGCATCGCGGGCGGAAGGCCCCTGCATCTGCTGCAGCAGGAGGTCGAACTCCTGACTCAGGGAAGCCAGAGGCTGGGCCTGCGCGCCGAGCAAGGCCTGGTAGGCGTCCAGCGAGAGCACCACGGCCGTGGGACGATCCCGCTTGGTGATGGCCACCACCCCCTGGCTGAAAGCCGTGTCGAGCACCCGGCCGAAACTGTTTTTCGCTTCGGTGGCTGAAAATCCCGTCACAGGGACGTCCTCGCCACGGGGGTTGCGCAGGGTCAGAGCGGTCATGATGCTGTCTTTGTCGGAAGCGACTTTGTCAGGTTCGGTGTCCATTTTAGCCATTTCGGCCAGAATGTCCAGTTCATAAGGCCTTTTAGAATGGCGCACATGCCAACACCAGCCATCCGCGTCGGGGAAGGGTGGGACACCCACGCCCTGGTCACCGGCCGTCCGCTCATCCTGGGCGGCGTCACCATCCCGCACACCCATGGCCTGCTCGGGCACTCCGATGCGGATGCCTTGCTCCATGCGCTGACGGATGCCCTGCTGGGCGCGGCCGGCCTGGGCGACATCGGCCGCCATTTCCCCGATACCGATCCGCGCTTCAAGGGCGCCGATTCGATCGTGCTGCTGAAAGAAGCCGCGCGCCGCGTGGCCGAAGCGGGCTGGGCCATCGGCAATGTCGACAGCACCATCGTGGCCCAGGCGCCCAAGATGGCGCCCCACATCCCGCTGATGCGCGAGCGCATCGCCGAGGCGCTGGGCCTGGCGCCCGACGCGGTCAACGTCAAGGCCAAGACCGCCGAGAAGATGGGCCCGGTGGGCGAGGGCAGGGCCATCGAGGCCCGTGCCATCTGCCTGCTCTACAAGCGCTGAGGGGGCAGGGTACCCTGGCTCAGGCGCCGGGCCTGGCACAGGGATGGCGGCTCAAGGCGCGCGCCGCAGCTTGATGTGCGCCACCAGCCCGCCGCCGGGTGCATTGGCCAGCTCGAAGCCGCCGCCCATGCGCTGCAGGGCCTTGTCCACGATGGCCAGACCCAGGCCGGCACCGGTGGCCGCCGTGCGCGCCGCATCACCCCGGAAGAAGGGTGTGGTCAGCTGCGGCAGCTTCTCGGGTGCCACACCCGGGCCATGGTCGCGCACGCTGATGATCACCCATGAGCCCGAGCGCATGTAGCTCACGTCCACGTTCGTCACACCCGTGTAGGTGTTGCGGCCATAGCGGCGCGCGTTCTCGAACAGGTTGGTGAGCACGCGACCCAGTTCGGTCTCGTCGGCCATCACCTTTGTGTCGATGGGCAGCTTGGCCGTGATGCGGATGCGCTTGGTGTCCCGGAACTGGCTGATCGACTTGTCCACCACCGTGGACACGTGCACGGGGATCAGTTCGACATCGCCCGGCCGGGCGTAGTCCATGAACTTGTCGATGATGGCGTCGAGCTGGTCGATGTCG
>CAYPUS010000322.1:0-4084 GCA_964413815.1 uncultured Aquabacterium sp.
TTGCCGCCGCGCGGGATGATCACATCCACGTACTGGGGCATGGTGATGAGTTGGCCCACGGCCGCGCGGTCGGTGGTCTGCACCAGTTGCACGGCATCGGCCGGCAGGCCGGTCTGCGTCAGGGCGGCCTGCACCAGCTTCCACAGCGCCAGATTGGAGTGGATGGCCTCGGAGCCTCCGCGCAGCACGCAGGCGTTGCCGCTCTTGATCGCCAGCGAGGCGGCCTCGATCGTCACATTGGGGCGGCTTTCGTAGATCATGCCGAACACGCCGATGGGCACGCGCATCTGGCCCACGCTGATGCCGGTGGGGCGGCGGCGCACATTGCTGATCTCGCCGACCGGGTCGGGCAGGGCGGCGACCTGCTCGCAGCTCTCGGCCATGGTCTCGATGACCTTGTCCGTCAGGCGCAGGCGGTCGACCATGGGGGCGGCCAGGCCGGCTTTTTCGGCGGCGATGATGTCGGCCTCGTTGCGGGCCTTGAGTTCGCCCGCGTGCGCGCGGATCTGGCCGGCCAGCGCCAGCAGGGCGTTGTTCTTGGCGGCGGTCGAGGCGGCGGCCATCACCGAGGCGGCGCCCCGGGCGGCCTGGCCGACCTGGGCCATGTACTGTTCGACCGGCAGCGCGCTGCTGTCATTCTGGGCGGAAGGGGCGATGGACGTGTTCATGAGGCAAGATTGTCTCAAACGTCCGGGTCCGTTGCACGCGCCCGGCCTTGTCCCTCGCACTTTCACCCTGCAAACAGGCGTGTCCCTGCATCCCACCCATCAGGTCATCCACATCCACCCCGCGGCGCCCCGCAAGCCCGCGCTGGGTGCGCCCTGCAATGGCTGCGGGGTGTGCTGCCTGGCCGAGCCCTGCCCGGTGGGCGTGCTGGTCAGCCGCCGCCTGCGCGGCGCCTGCAAAGCCCTGGTCTGGTCGGACGCGGCCGGTCGCTACCACTGCGGCTTGCTGCTGCGCCCATCCGTGCCCCCGCACGCGCCCTCCGGCCGCCTGGGGCGAGCCGCCCGGCGCATCTGGGTAGCGGGGTGGGCAAGGGGGTGGAGCTGGTGGGTCAGACGCATGATCTCAGCCGGCAGCGGCTGCGACGCCAACATCGAGGTGCCGGGCCCGGCGGATACGGACACGGGCAGGGACCCCACGCTGCGTTAAGCGCCCGTGCCGCCGAGTCCAAGCGAATCTGGCCGTGGTTTGGCCCGTGTTTCCCAGGATCGGCGAAGGGGGCAGTTTCATAGCATGAACCTCTCACCACGGGGAAGCACAACATGCGCAAGAAACTGCTGCAAAACACCTTGTTCGCCGCCATCGCCGCCTGGGCCCTCTACCTCGCCCACACGCAACCCGGCAGCGACCTGGCCATGTCCACCTCCATCCCCATCCACTACGCCGCCATCGCCGCGCAATAAGCCGCCCACGCGGTGCGGCAGGGCCAGCAAGGCCCCTCAGGCGCAACCAAAACAGCGCAAGCAGAAGCGCCTCCTGCCCGCCAAGCAACCCCCACCCAGCGGCAACCACGGATCCGGCTCCGCCGGTCCGTCAGTTGCGCCCCCTTGAGGGGGAGCGCCGGAGGCGCTAGGGGGTGGCCGCAACCTCGCCCCCTTGAGGGGGAGCGCCGCAGGCGCTAGGGGGTGGGCTTCACCTCCAGCCAAACATCATCGAGCGCGCCACCAGCCGCTTCACCGGCCCCAGCGCCTGCACCGCGCCCAATCCCAAGCCCCGCATCGTCGCCAGGATCGGCGCCGGCCAGGTGAAGCTGCGCGCCAGGAAATCCGTCGTGGCCAGCAGCGCGATGCGGTCCGGCTGACGCCGCCGCTCGAAGCGCCGCAAGGCCCGCTGCAGCTTGAGTTGCCGCGCATCGGCATCGGCTTCGGCATCGTCCTCACCATCGTGCGCCGTCAAGGCAGCGTCTTTCAGCGCGCTCAGCAGTTCGTGCACATCGCGCATGCCCAGGTTGAAGCCCTGCCCGGCCACCGGGTGCAAAGTTTGCGCCGCATTGCCGATGCGCACCACGGCGCCTTCGCTGACCAACTGCCGGTGCGCGTTCAGTCCCAAAGGAAAAGCCTTGAGCGGGGTGATGTCCAGGATGCGGCCCACGCTGGGATGAAAGACGGTGTTGAGCACTGTCAGGCGCTGTGTCTCATCCAGCTCGCGCACCGGATCATCGTTTTGCTGCACGCACCACACCAGGGCCGCGCGCCGGCCGCTGGGGCCCCCGGCCTTGATCGCGCCATGGGGCAAAGGCAGCAGCGCCGCTGGGCCTGATGGCGTGAAGCGCTCGTAAGCCACGCCAGAGGGGCCGCTGTCGTCCAGCAGGACCTGCCCGACCCAGGCCGTCTGTTCGTAGTCGCGGCTGAAGCCCTGGGGCCACTGCAGCTTGGGCTGATCGGCGAACACACCGCCTTCGGCCACCACAACCAGATCGAAGGATTCGGCGATGTCGGCGTCCACCTCGACGCCGGCCGCCAAGGGCTTGATGCCGCGCACGGGTGTGCCGAAGCGCATCGCGCAGCGGGGCGATGATGCGGTCTGCCTGTCCCAGGCGCTCTGAAGCGGTGCCACCAAAGCGCCATAGCTGACCACGGCACCCAACTGCGGCACGCGCTGCTCGGCAGCGGTGATGCGCACCTCAGGCTGCGAAGGGCCGGGCCAGAGCACCGTGGGCTGCTGTTGCGAGACATGCACTTCGCGGATCGGCGCGCTGCGCCCGCTGGCCTCGATGGCTTCCCAGATGCCCATGCGCATCAGGGCCTGCACCGTGCCCTGCGACAGGGCGAGCGTGCGCGCATCCTGCGAGATGTCCTTGTCGGCCGGGCGCGCATCGAAGACGGTGATGGCCGCATGGGGCAGCATCTCGGCGGCTTCCAGCGCAAGGCTCAGCCCGGCCGGGCCTGCGCCGATGATGGCCATGCGCAAGGGCGGGGCGGCAGCCGGTGCACCGTGGGGCACTTGGGGCGGCGCCGAAGGGTTTGGAGCGGGGGCGGACGAGGTGTTCATGTCTCATATTCTGCGCGCGTTGGTTGCGTGCCTTGGCTGTTGCGTGTCGTACCTGGCCCCAAGACCCCATGTCCGCCTGCCAAGGCTTCCCTTCCTATAATGCTTTGCCGTTGCGCCCAAGGCATGCCTCCTGGACATGCCTGTGATGCGTGATGCGAAGCGCCTCTGTGACGCCGCTTCCTGCCCAGCCCGCGCCTTTAGGCGCTTTTTACGCCTGACGACCGCGTGACCTCCATCGCCGCCATCCCCCCCAGCTACCGCACGCTCTCTGCCGATGACATGGCCGAGGTCGACCAGGTCATCCACCGCAGGCTGGCGTCCGAGGTGGTGCTGGTCAACCAGATCTCGCACTACATCGTCAGCGCCGGCGGCAAGCGCGTGCGGCCGATGCTGCTGCTGCTGATCGCGCGCGCATTGGGCTGCGAGAGCACCCAGCGGCATGAACTGGCCGCGGTGGTCGAGTTCATCCACACCGCCACGCTGCTGCACGACGACGTGGTCGACGAATCCAATCTGCGCCGTGGCCGCAAGACGGCCAATGCCATGTTCGGCAACGCAGCCAGCGTGCTGGTGGGCGATTTTCTGTATTCGCGCGCCTTCCAGATGATGGTTTCGACCAATCGCCTGCGCGTGATGGACGTGCTGGCCGGCGCCACCAATGTGATCGCCGAGGGCGAGGTCCTGCAGTTGATGAACATGCACGACCCCGACATCTCGGTGGACGACTACCTGCGCGTGATCGAATACAAGACGGCCAAGCTCTTTGAGGCCAGCGCCCGCCTGGGGGCGGTGATCGCTGATGTGCCGCCCGATGTGGAAGAGGCCTGCGCCGCCTATGGCCGCGCGCTGGGCACCGCCTTCCAGCTGATCGATGACCTGCTCGACTACGAGGGCAGCACGGCCGAACTGGGCAAGAACATTGGCGACGACCTGCGCGAAGGCAAGCCCACCTTGCCCCTGCTGGTGGCCATGGCGCGGGGCACGCCGGCGCAACGCGAGACCATCCGCCAAGCCATCATCAACGGCGAGGTCGAGCGCCTGGCCGAGATCGTGGACATCGTGCGCACGACGGGCGCCCTGGAGGCCACGC
>CAYPUS010000323.1:0-4078 GCA_964413815.1 uncultured Aquabacterium sp.
TTTGTGGTCGGTCAGTGCCAGCAGGAACATCTCGCTGGCGATGTACGGATCGCCCTGCTTATGGGCCTCCTTCTCGGCGCCTTGCAGCAGGCTGACCGTCTCGCGGCCGGCCTGGACCTGCTCAGCCCCCTGCACCTGGGGCAGCTTGTCGAGCTGTTTTTCCAGCGCGGGGATGAGCTGCGCGACGCGGACGCCGGCACGCTCGAGCAGGGCCTTGGGGCCATCGTCCTGGCGCAACATGGCCAGCAGGATGTGGGCCGGTTCGATGTAGGGGTTGTCGCGGGTGACGGCCAGACTCTGGGCTTCCGTCAGCGCTTCCTGGAATTTGGTGGTGAGTTTGTCGAGTCGCATGAGCACTCCTGATGACCCGTCAGCGTTGCCGGGCGCAGATGTCGATTGCTCATGAAGATAGGGCGCGCAGCCCGTATTTCAAGGCCCTGACCGGGCCATTGTGCATGGGCGCCGGCGGCCTGGATACTGATGCGGATCAAAGGCCCTTGCCGCCTGATCAGGCGCAGACCGCCGCGTTTTCGTGGGTGACCACCCGGTTGCGCCCCGTGCGCTTGGCCTCGTACAGCGCCGCGTCGGCGCGGGCCAGATCCTCTTCCAGCGAGGCGTTCGCCTGGTGGAAGGCCAGCCCGATGCTGACCGTCACGCGCACGTCGCCCAGGCGGCTTTCGCAAGGGCTGAGTTCGACGATGTTGCGGATGCGCTCGGCAATGGCCTGCCCTTCCAGCCGCGATTTGACGGGCAGCAGCACCGAGAACTCCTCGCCGCCATAGCGCGCCAGCAAGGCGTCCTGGCGCAAGTGATCGCGCACGCTCTGCGTGACGTGGCGCAACACATCGTCGCCGACGGCATGGCCATAACGGTCGTTCACGTCCTTGAAGAAATCGATGTCGATCATCAGCACGGCCAGCACCTGGGCCTGGCTGGCCTGCAGGGCCATCATGCGCTCGCCCAGCTCGCGCAGGCCGCGGCGGGACAAGGCGCCGGTCAGGTCGTCGGACAAGGCCCGGGCGCGCAGCTGCTGCGCCATGCGGGCATTGACGTTGGCCAGCACCAACGCGGCCACCATCATCGGCAGCAGCGCAAAGCTCAGGCCCGTGATGGGCACCAGCCAGTTCGGAATGTGCAGCCAATGGCCGGGATAGGGACCAGGGTGCGTGAAGGTCCAGTAGACCATGACCACCCAGTTGAGCCCGAAGACCGCCGCGGCCAGCAGCAGCGCGAGGTCGCCACCGTGCGTCTTGCCGGCCGACAGGGTCAGCAAGCCCTGGTCGATGGCCATGCCCACGCTGACCAGGCAGAACACGAGGGCGACGGTGCGCACGTACACCTGGTCGGATCCCAGCAAGCCTGCCAGCCACAGCAGCCCCGCCACCAGCGTGACGAAGCCCGCGCCGATCCAAGGCGGCGTGCGCCGGCCATTGAGGTGACGGAAGGCCCACGCCAGAAAGGCGACCCCAGCGCCGGCCATGCCGATGGCCAGCTTGAGCACCAGGCCGCGTGCGTCTGCGGGACAGATCTGGACGGCCACCAGCGTGGCCAGGCACAGCAGCGCCCACCTGAACAGGCCCAGCGCATAGTTCAGGCGCTGATGGTCCGTGCGGACCATGCCGATGAGGCCGAGCCCCGCCAGCGAGCCCACGCCAGCGGTGGCGTAGCAGGTGAACACATCGATGGACAGCATGAGCCGGGCTTTTGGTCTTTGACAGTTGCCCGCTATATCGGCAACTTCGGCCCGGTTTAAAGCAAAAAATGCGAAAAATGATGCCGGGCGTCAGCGCGTTTCGTCCGGCGCCGCGCCCCAGCGGGCCGCGGCCTCGTCATCGGCCACCCGCGCGTCGACCCAGCGGCTGTCCTGGCCGTCCGACTCCTTCTTCCAGAAGGGGGCCTGGGTCTTGAGCCAGTCCATCAGGAACTCGGCGCACTGGAAGGCCTGTCCACGGTGGCGGGCCGTCACGGCCACCAGCACGATCTGGTCGGCGATGGCCAGGGGCCCCACGCGATGGATGACGCGCACCCCCCGCACATCGGCGAAACGCCGCCAGGCCTCCAGGATCAGACCGGCGATGCTGCGCTCGGTCATGCCTGGGTAATGCTCCAGTTCCATGGTGGCGGCGGTGGATGCGCCGGCTGACTGGCTGCCCAACTCACGCCACTCGCGCACGGTGCCGACAAAGGCCACCACGGCCCCCACACCCGCGTCTCCGGCGCGCAGCGCCGCCACCTCGGCGGACAGGTCGAAATCCTCGGGGCCCACGCGCACGCAGGCCAGCGCCGCCTCCAGCGTGCGCCCTTGCGCATCGCGCGGATCCGGACAAGGCGCGGCGGCGGGCGGCATGCTCATCCTCCGGTCACGGGCGGAAAGAAGGCCACCTCGGCGCCATCGGCCAACAGCTGCTCCGGGCCGCACAAGGTCTGATTGAAGGCCATGCGCAGGCCGCGGGCCGGATCCAGCACGCTGGCATGCGCGGGCGAGCGGGCCGCCAGCCAGGTGCGCAACTCGCCCACGGTGCGGGGCGGTGTCACCGGCGCGCTCCCTTGCTCCTGCTCCTGCTCCTGCTCCTGCGCGCTCAGCGCAAGCGTCTCGCCTGCGCCGAGCTGCTCGCGCACCGAGGCGAAGTAACGAACCTGGATCTTCATGATGGGCTGAATGGGATGGCCGCCGGTCACAAGGCCTGTGTGCCCTGGCACGCGACGGCAGCCGGCTGCAGCAGCTCTGCCAAAGGCAGGTAGGACACGGTGTCGCCGGGCTGGACGGGCACACCCGGAGCCAGGTCCACGACGCCATCGGCCCAGGCGGCCGAACTCAGCACGCCGGAGCCTTGATGAGGATACAGCGTCACCTTGCCCGAGTCATCGAGGCGGGCACGCGCGAACTCGCGGCGCTTGTCCGGGCGGGGCCAGGCGAAATCCGCGGTCAGGCGCACAGGCCGGGGCACCGCCCAGGCCTCGCCGGCCAGCACGCCCAGCACGGGCCTGGCCAGCAGCAGATAGGTGATGAAACTGGCCACCGGGTTGCCCGGCAGGCCCATGTACAGCGCCCGGCTGCCGTCCTCGCGGCCCAGCCAGCCAAACACGAAGGGCTTGCCCGGCTTGATCGACAGGGCCCAGAAATCCAGGCCGCCTTCGGCCAGCACCGCGGCGCGCAGATGGTCTTCCTCGCCCACCGAGACCCCGCCGCTGCTGATGACCAGATCGCTGTGCCGCGCGGCCTCGCGCAAGGCCTCGCGCGTGGCGGCCAGCTGATCGGGCACGACGCCCAGATCCTGGGCGATGGCGCCCGAGGCCTGCACCAGCCCGCGCAGCGTGTGGCGGTTGCTGTTGTAGATGGCGCCCGGTGGCAGGGGCTCGCCTGGCATCACCAGCTCGTTGCCCGTGGTCAGCACCGCGACCCGGGGACGCCGGTACACCGTCAGTTCGGCCGCGCCCACGGAGGCCGCGACGCCCAGCGAAGCCGCGCCCAACCGCAGGCCGGCCGACAGCACGGTCTGGCCCTGGGCGATGTCTTCGCCGCGTCGGCGGATGTTCTGACCCGCCACGACAGGCCGCGTGAAGCGGATGCGGCCATCGGGCAGGGTTTCGGTCTGCTCCTGCATCACGACCGCGTCGGCGCCCGGGGGAATGGGCGCGCCGGTGAAGATGCGGGCGCAATGGCCAGCCGTCAGCTCGGCACCGACTTGGCCGGCGGCAATGCGCTGGGCCAGCGGCAGCGCGGGCCCTTCGGCCGGGTCTGACGATGTCGCCTGCCCGGCCGGATCGGCCGGGTCGGCCAGATTGGACAAGTCGGCCACCAGCAAGGCATAGCCATCCATGGCGCTGTTGTCCAGCGGCGGCACCGCCACCTCCGAGACCACATTGCGCGCCAGCACCCGGCCCAGCGCATCGACGCTGGGGAGGGTTTCGGCGCCGCGGGCACCGCCCTGCGCTACGTGCTGGCCGACGGCCTCGCGCAGGCGCGACCATGCCTCGTCCAATGGCATCAGGGCTTGGAAGGCCTTGGCCATGGCTGCCTCAGTCCTGGCAATGCTGGACGATGTAGTCCTTCACGGCCTGGGTCTGGTTGGGCACC
>CAYPUS010000324.1:0-4064 GCA_964413815.1 uncultured Aquabacterium sp.
CCCGGCTTCGTCTCGCCTGAAAGCTCGATCACCAATGTCAGCAAGCGTCTGGCCACGCATGGCTTTGCCGTCATCAGCATCGCCACCAAGACCCTGCTGGACTTCCCGCCCAGCCGTGCGACCCAACTCATGGCCGCGCTGGACGTCGGCGTCAAGCTGGGCAACAGCAAGATCGACAGCAACCGCATGATCGTGTCGGGCTGGTCCATGGGCGGCGGTGGTGCGCTGCTGGCCGCAGCCAAGACACCGCGCCTGAAGGCCGCCATTGCCCATGCACCCTGGAACACGGCCAACACGCCTTTCCGCAGCATCACCGTGCCAACGCTGATCTTCGGCGCCACCGGCGACATCATCGCGCCCGCCAAGACGCATGCCGTGACCTTCTACGGCGCCCTGCCCAACACCACCAAGAAGGCACTGGCCGTGCTGCAAGGCTCCAGCCACTTCTACGTGGTCAACCCGCAAGAAAGCGTCCAGGCGCAGAACGTGGCCTGGGCCAAGCGCTTTGCCGACGATGCCGCCGAATACGGCCCGCTCATCCAGAACGACAACTCCGGCTGGGCCACCTACGAGTCCAACGGCCCGTTCTGATCGCGTCCGCGCATTCCCAGGAGACCGGTGCGACGGCGCCGGTCTTTTTTCATTGACGGACAAGGATTCGACGTGTCGACCACGAAATGGATCGCCCTCTCGGCGCTGGCCGGTGCGCTCGTCGTCGCCGTGCTGGCCTGGACGCGGACACCTTCCCCGACAGAAGGCACAGCGGCAACTGCCACCCCTGCGCCAGGCATCATCACGGCCCAGGTGCCTGGTGCGCTGCCCTCAGGCGACGCACCAGCCCAGGCAGCTTCGGCTGCGGCGCCCATGGCACCGCAGGCGATGGCCTCTCCTCTGGATGCGATCACGCCGCCAGCCTGCCGCACCGATGCCCAGGGCGAGCTGGTCATCGACCCCGGCACACGCAACGATGTGGAACTGATCACCGCCTTGCACAAGCCGGCACAGGCACTGGCCAAGCTCGATGAGGCCTGCCAGGATCAGGGGCCCAAGGCCCGGCAGGCCATGAAGAACCTGTATCAGCAGTTCGTCCAGTACGCGCAAGCGGTCACGCAGACCTTTCCTCCGGACGAACAGATCGCCATCCCCGTGGAAAAGCTGGAGGCCGTGCTGCTCAAAGGCTTGCACGACCTGCGCGTGCAGTACTTCGGCGCCGAAACAGCCTGCGCGATGTACTGCGAAGAAGAGGAGTTGACCCGTCGCATGCTGGCCGTCGCGGTGGACTACAAGCAAAAGAACCCCAAGGCTTCGACGGAAGAATCCGTGGGCATGGCCCAGGCCGAGATCATGAAAGAGATCGAGGCCAAAGAAGCGGCAGCCGCAGCGGCCCGGGGCGAAGCGCCAGCGCAGCGTTAGACATGCAGTGAGGACGCGCCGGCCGGCGCCTGCGCCCCTTGATGCCGGCGCCGAAAGGCGCCCGGCGAGGCACCTGTCCAGCGCTTGAAGGCCCGGTTGAAGCTGGCATGGTCGGCAAAGCCCAGCACCGCGGCCAACTCGGCCAGGGGCATGCCGGTGTCACGCAGGTAGTGCTCGGCCGAGGCGCGGCGCACATCGTCCACGACCTGCCGGAAGCTCAGGCCCGCGGCCTCCAGGCGGCGCTGCAGGGTGCGGGCGGGCAGCTTCAGCGCCAAGGCCGCGTCCTCCAGGCTCAGCTTGCCATCGCCCTGACGGACACGGATCAGGCCACGGAGGCGGTCGATCAGGCGGTCATCGCCCGGGGCGATGGCTTCGAGCTGCTGACGCGCCTGGCTTTGCAGCAGGCCATGGCTGCCCGGGTCATGCGAGACGATGGCCATGTTCACCCAGGCCGCGTCGCCATACATGGCGTTCTCTTCCTGATCGAAGCGCACGGTGCCGCCAAAGATGCGGCGATAGGGCGCGATGTCGGCCGGGGCCGGCCCCTGGAAGCGGGCTTCGAGCTTCAGGTCGGGCTGGCCGGTGAGCCAGCGCAGCCGCCCGGCCCAGATCGACAGCGACAAGCGCGCCAGCCGGGGTGAGGCTTCGGCGCTGGCCTCGCTCAGGCGCAGATGAAAGCGATCCGCGACGATCCCGGGCGTGACGACGAAGACGTCATTGAGCAGGGGGTGGTAGCGCCTGAGCAGGCCCGCCATCTTGTTGACGGTCGGGCTGGTCATCAGAGTGAAGCCCAGCAAGCCGGCATGCCAGGGCTGGAAGCGCTCGGCCAGTTCGGGCACCAGGTCGCTGCGGCCCAGGTGGTGTTCGGCCAGGTCCATCAGCGCATGCCACTCGTGCAAGGGGCAGCGCCCTGCCGCCTGCTCTTCGCTCAGCCAGGCTTGTTGGGCGGACGTCAGGTGGCCGCTCAATTCGGGGCGCAGGTCCAGCAAGTAGGTCAGCAGCAGCCGCGCATAGGCCGCGTTCAAGGTGCGCGGGCCTGTGGCGCCCGCTGGCTGCGGGGATGAGGGCATGCTGCAGACGATGGAGGAACGATGCGGAGATTATCGGACGCAAATCTGGGCGTGTCACATGCGGAACCCCAAGATGCGGGACATCCATCTCCCCCGTTCTGATGATGCCCATGGCGATCCACCCCCTGGCCAGCGCTGTGCCCACTAGAATGGCACGCCATGAGCCCCGCGATGTTCATCTTGCACGTCTTTGCTGTCGCACCCGCCTTGCGGGTGCCGGGGGCCGTGCGTGCCATCGCCATGCAGGCTCAGGTCAAAGCCAAAAAACAGCCGCTCGTCTGACCGGAGCGCCTGTTCCGTCAGCCGAGCGACGGAACAGCCTGCCAGCGGAAGCGGCCTGCCTTCGGCAACCCCACCCGCCACACCCCTGCCCCAAGCCCAGCTGACGGTTTTCCGATTCGGGATCGGTCATGCATTGAATGGAGCTTTTCATGTTGGATCTGTCGGGCATCTGGGTGGCCTTGGTCACGCCCTTTCACGCATCTGTCCCTTCACCGCAAGGCGATGGCGCAGCGCCCATCGACCATGCGGCCTTGCGCCGGCTGGTGAGGCATCTGAAGCAGGCGGAGGTGACCGGCCTCGTGGCCTTGGGCAGCACCGGCGAAGCCGCCGCGCTGGATGATGCCGAGCAAGACGCGGTGCTGGCCACCGTGCTGGAGGCCGCCGAGGGCCTGCCCGTGATCGCCGGCCTGGCGGGCCAGCATGTGGGCCACCTGCACCGCCGGCTCCAACTGCTCAACACCTTGCCTCTGGCGGCCGTACTCAGCCCGGCGCCCAGCTATGTGCGGCCGTCCCAAGCTGCGCTGGTCGCACACTTCACGGCCTTGGCCGACGCCACGCGGGCGCCGCTGGTGCTCTACGACATCCCCTATCGCACCGGCGTGTCGATGACACTCGACACCATTCTCACCCTGGCGGCCCACCCCCACATCGTCGGCATCAAGGACTGCGGGGGCTCACTCAGCAAGACGCAGGCCCTCATCGCCGATGGCCGTCTGCAGGTGCTGGCGGGCGAGGACGACAGGGTCTTTCACAACCTGTGCCTGGGTGGGGCCGGTGCCATCACCGCTTGCGCGCAGGTCGTGCCGCAGGCCTATATGGGCATGCATGCCGCCTTGCGCGCGGGGCAGCTCGTCCAAGGGCGCCAATGGCAGCACCGCATCGCTGGCGTGGTGCGTGCCCTGTTCGCCGAGCCCAACCCAAGCGTGGTCAAGCATGCGCTGGCCATGCAGGGCCTGGCCGAAACCCACGTCCGCGCGCCGCTGCTGCCAGCCAGCCAGGCAGCCAGACATGGCTTCGATGCCGCCTGGGATGCCTACCTGCGGGCCGGCGAACAAGTCTGAGCGACCTGGCCGCACGCGCCTGGCATCACAAGGGCACGGCCACCTCGTCGCCGTGCCCGGCCTGCTGCAGCCGCCACATCTGGGCATAGCGGCCATTGGCGGCGATCAGTTGCGGGTGCGTGCCCCGCTCGATGATGCGCCCGGCTTCCATCACCAGGATCTCGTGCGCGTGCACGATGGTCGAGAGCCGGTGGGCGATCACCAGCACCGTCTTGCCGCGGGCCACCGCCGCCAGCTC
>CAYPUS010000325.1:0-4048 GCA_964413815.1 uncultured Aquabacterium sp.
CGGTTCGGCCGCCACCGAAAGCCACACCGCGCTCAGCTCGCGGCTGCAAGAGGCGCGCTGGTTCATCAAGAACATCCAGCAGCGCTTCGATACCATCCTGCGCGTCTCGCAGGCCATCGTCGACCGTCAGAAGAACTTCTTCACCCACGGGGAAATCGCGATGAAGCCCCTGGTGCTGCGGGAGATCGCCGATGAACTCGGCCTGCACGAGTCGACCATCTCGCGCGTGACCACGGCCAAGTACATGAACACGCCTTTCGGCACCTTTGAGCTGAAGTACTTCTTCGGCTCCTCGCTCAACACCGAAGCGGGCGGCAACGCATCGAGCACGGCCGTGCGTGCGCTCATCAAGCAACTCGTCTCGGCCGAGGACGCGAAAAAGCCGCTGTCCGACAGCCAGCTGTCGAGCATGCTGGAAGAGCAAGGCATCCAGGTGGCGCGCCGCACGGTGGCCAAGTACCGCGAAGCCCTGAAGATCGCGCCCGCCAACCTGCGCAAGGCGCTGTGACGCGGGCGCCGACATCTTCTAGCCCGAGCCCGACATGATGCAGTTGCTCCTCAAGGTCCTGCCCTGGCACGACTGGGCCGCCTTTGCGCTGTTCCTGTTCGGCTGGATCGGCTATGCCCAGTTCGCCAGTCGCCGCGCCAAGGTCGCCCGCACGCTGCTGTCCAGCACCAACCACTTCCGCCGCGTCTGGATGAAGCAAGTCACCTACCGCGATCAGCGCATCGTCGATGCGGCCGTGGTGCAGAACCTGGCCAGCAGCCCCAGCTTCTGGGCCTCCACCACCATCCTAGTGCTCGGTGGTTTGCTGGCCGTGCTGGGTACGTCTGAAAAGGCCGAGCTGGTCAAGGATCTGCCCTTCGCCGCGCGCACCAGCTTGCTGGTCTTCGAAGTCAAGATCGTGGTGCTGCTGGCCGTCTTCGTCTATGCCTTCTTTCGCTTCACCTGGTCGATGCGCGTCTACTCCTTCGGTGCGATCCTGGTGGGGGCGGCGCCCAATGTGGAGCTGTTCGACAGCGGTGAGGCCGACCGCGCGGAGTTCGCCGAACGCGCTGGCAACCTGATGGCGATGGCGGCCGAAAGCTTCGCCGACGGCCTGCGCGCCTACTACATGGCCTTTGCGGTGATCGGCTGGTTCATCTCGCCCTTGGCGTTCGCCATTGGCACACTGGCGGTGCTGGGTGTGCTCTATCGGCGAGAATTCCGCTCCGACGTGCTGGCCGTGCTGCGCGCCTGAATCTCGGATCCCGAGATCGCCGGATCCGCTGATCCGTTCCCTTCATTGCCCCAACTCCGACCGCGCCCATGCCCATCAAGCCGCCCCGCCGCCCTGTCGTGTCATCGGCCACGGGACGCCCGTCTACCGAGCGTCCCCCGCAGCGCGGCGAGCCCTCGCCGCGCGATGCAATGCGCCCGCAGGCCACCGGCCCGGCGCACCGCAGCCCCGTCAGGCCCGAGGACCGTCCCCGTCCACAGGGGCCGGTGCTGGCCGCCGATCGCCCCCCGGCGCTGTACCTGTCCTGCGCGGCGGGCGTCGAGTCTTTGCTGGCCGCCGAGGCCACCCGCGTGTTGGGCGACGCTGCCGCGCGCATCACCGAATCACGCGGCGGCATCGAGGTGCAGGCGGCCGCATCGCTGACCACGCCCGCTGAGCGCCGGGCCGCGCTCATCGATCATGCGATGCGCCTGAACCTCGAAAGCCGGCTGGCCCAGCGCGTGCTGTGGCGCGTGGCCTCGCGGGTCTATCGCAACGAAGACGACATCTACCACCTCGCCCGCAACGTCAACTGGCAGGACTGGATCACGCCCCGGCAGACCTTGCGCGTCGACGTGACCTCGCGCCGCAGCCACCTGCAAAGCCTCAACTTTGCCGCCTTGCGCGTCAAGGACGCCGTCTGCGACGACCTGCGCGAGCGTACCGGTGAGCGCCCCAGCGTCGACACGCGCCACCCGGATCTCGGCCTGGTGCTGTACCTCGATGACATGGAGGCCATCCTCTATGTGGACACCTCCGGCGAGGCGCTTTTCAAGCGCGGCTGGCGCGAAGACACGGGCGAAGCGCCGCTCAAGGAAACGCTGGCTGCCGCCATGCTGGCCGCAGCCGACTGGCAAGGCCGCCCCGAGGACGGGGCGCTGCTCGACCCCTGCTGCGGCGCCGGCACCATCCCCATCGAGGCTGCGCAGATTGCCTGCGGCATCGCACCGGGTCTGCACCGCCGCTTTGCTTTCGAGGCGCTGCTGCCCTTCAAGCCGCATCTGCCCGCGTGGCAGGCGCTCAAGCAGGCCGCCCGCGCGCGGCAGCATGCGCCTCGGGTGCCGATCTATGCCGGCGACGTCGCCTTCCGCATGACCGACTTCGCCACGCGAAATGCCGAGCGCGCCGGCGTGCGCCACGCCATCGAGTTCAAGACCGCCGATGCCCTGCAGCGCCCTGTTCCGTGCGACAAGGGCGTGCTGATGTTCAACCCGCCCTACGGCGAGCGCATCGACACCAAGGGCACGGCCCGCAATGCCTATCGCGCCCGTGCGGAATCGTCCGGCGACGACGACGACCGTGACGGCGGCGATCGCCCCTTGCCAAAGGCCGGCCGTGAGCAGTTCCAGGAGAGCGAGGCGGGCACCTTCTTCCAGCAGCTGTCTTCGCACTGGAAGAAGCACTACACCGGCTGGACGGCCTGGATCCTCAGCCCCGACATGAAGCTGCCGGGCGCCATGCGCCTGAAGGAAAGCCGCCGTGTCGTGATGTTCAACGGGCCCATCGAGTGCCGGCTGTTCCGCTTTGACCTGGTCGCAGGCAGCCACAAGCGTCCTGCCCGGGGCGGCGACCTGCCGGGCGATGCGGATGCGGCAGGCACCATCGAGCCTTGAAAGCTTGATCAGCCCTCGTGGGCGCAGGCGATCACGCTGAGTGCTGCGAGGGGCGCCGTGTCGGCGCGCAGAACACGGTGCCCCAGGCTCACGGCTTGCCAGCCCAGCGCCAGCGCTGCCTCTTCTTCATTGGCGCTCAGCCCACCTTCGGGGCCACTGAGAAAGACGATGTGCCCGATGGAGGGCGACGCTGAATCGGCACCATCCTGACGCGTCTCCGGTGTCCACGCGCCCAGTCGGCTCAGCCAGGCGCGCATCGACACCGCATCCCTCAGGCTCAGCACAGCGCAAGCGCTTGTCACGCCGCCTGCCATCTCTCGCAGCCATGTTTGCAGCGAGCGGACTTCTTGAATGCGTGGCACCACGGCGCGGCCGCTCTGCTCGCAGGCCGATACCGCCACCGCCTGCCAATGCGCCACCTTCTTCATGGCGCGGTCCCCATCCAGCCGCAGCACGGCACGCTCGCAGATCAGAGGCACGATGGCGTGCACACCCAACTCGCAAGCCTTTTCCACCAGCGCATCCATCCGGTCATTTGCCGGCATGCCGATGGCCAGCGTGACCCTGATTGGCAGTTCACGTGCTGGCGCCGACACACTGTGCTGAATCCGCACCGACACGTGCTTGCGCCCCATCTCGGTCACTTCGGCCAGCCACTCCTGGCCGGCGCCATCGAATAGCTGCAGCGTGTCCCCCGGCTGCTTGCGCAGAACCTGCACATGCCGCGCGGGTCCCTCTGGCAGCGCGAACGCCGCCCCCGCTTCAAGCACCAAGCCTTCTATATGGAAACGCGGCAGCACAGCTACATCCTCATTGATCGACGACACCCTGGAGGGCGTGAAGCAGTCTCATCCAGGCAGGGGCATTCACCGGCCCTGGCAAGCCTGCGCAAGGCTGCATTGTCCCGCCGCGCCGCTTTCATTCAACTTTTTGCCAACGAGGCTCGCAATCCTTCAAAAACATGCCATAATCGCTGTCTTCGCTGATCACAACAGTGTTTGCGAAGCAGAAGCAAGCGGTGCTTGCGAGCTGAAGCGGCCAAAGCCGGTTTGCGCTCCATTCACCACTTACCCGCCTCCGGCGTCGGTTGCTTCGAAAAGAAAATCAAAAATCTTTTCGAAGCGCTTGACAAGAAAGGCAAAAGCGGGTGATAATCTCGCTTCTGTGCTGATGACG
>CAYPUS010000326.1:0-4045 GCA_964413815.1 uncultured Aquabacterium sp.
TCATCGCGCAGTCGCGCCAGATCTCGGGGTAGTTGCCGTCGTCGCAGATGATCATGCTGACCTTCAGGCCCTTGGGGCCGTCGGTCACATAGGTCTTGTCACCGGGGTACCAGCCCTCGATGGGCGTCCACGGCATGATCTTGCGGTACTTCTGAACGATCTCGCCTTTGTCGTTCATCAGGATCAGGGTGTTGTAGGGGACCTTGCGCGGGTGCTCTTCGTGGCGCTCGCCCGTCAGCGAGAAGATGCCCCACACCTTGGCGTTGCGGCAGGCCTGGGCGAAGATTTCGGTTTCGTCGCCGGGGATGGTGGCGGCCGTGTCCATCATCTCCTGGCGGTCGTACATGATCCCGTGGGTGCTGTATTCGGGAAAGATCACCAGATCCAGCCCGGGCAAGCCGAGCTTCATGCCTTCGACCATCTGGCGGATCTTGTGTGCGTTCTCGAGCACCTCGGCCTTGGTGTGCAGCCGGGGCATCTTGTAGTTGACGACCGCGACACCGACGGTGTCGTCACTGCTGGAGATATCGCCGTGAAGCATGGTGCGCTCCTCAAACAAAGGTGGCCGAAAGGTGAGGCCTGGTTGGGTGCGACCATTGTGAAAACGTGGCGTTGCCACGGCCAATACGTCGTTTGACGTACCGCCCGGGCCGGCATCTTGCAGACGCTGCCGCGGCTGCCGCGGCTGCCGTGCTCAGGCGTCGGTGGGCAGGCCAGCCTCGTCCAGCATGCCGGCCAGCGCGTGAGAGATCTCCGCCATGCCGGGGCGCGCCGCGGCATCGGCCGTTGCACAGCGTGCCTGCAGGGCGTGCAGGCGCGTGAGCATGCCCGGCGGGTGCGCGGGCTGCTGGCAGCGGGTCAGCAATTCCTCCAGCAGGCAGGAGAAGGCGCGCACCTCCAAGGCGGTGAGCCTGCGTGCCAGTTCGGGGCGGGCGCCGGGCAGGAAGGACGCGGCCCCGAAATCGCCCAACAGGCACTCGCCGCGCTGGTTCCAGAGGATGTTGTGGGCGTAGAGGTCGCCATGCAGGAGGCCGTGCGCGTGCAGGTGCGCGGTGACCGAAGCCATGGCGTGGGCCAGGCGCAGCACCATTTGCAAGTCAAGCCGCAGGTCGGGCGGGTAGACATCGCGCGTGCAGGAGGCCAGGCTGGGCGGCCCCGCCAGGTTCTGGCAGTCGCCGCTGATGCGCGGCATCACCAGGCCGGATCGGCCTTCGGGATGGCCTTGCAAGACGCCATGCATGCCGATCAGGTTGGGGTGCTGCCCGGCGGCCACGAAGGCGGCCATCTCGTTGTGCGGCAGGCCGTCGCTGGTCATTTGCCCCTTGAAGAGTTTGACGGCCACCTGGCGGTCTTCGCCGGCATGGCGCCAGATGGCTTCGTGGATGTGGCCGGAGGCGCCTTCGCCCAGCTGCTCGGCCATCGTCAGCGCTGACCAGTCGATCCGCGGCACGCTCTGCATCTGCAAGGCGCGTGCTTCGTCGTCGGCGCCGAAGGGGTTGCCGGCGTAAGCCAGCCAGGCCAGCTGTGGCAACTGGGTGAGCCAGTCGGGCAACTGCGTCAGGCGGTTGGCCGACAGGCGGATCAGCTCCAGCCGCTGACACTGGCGCAGGGTCTCGGGCAGGGCTTGCAGGCGGTTGCCGGCCAGCATGAGCTTTTGCAGTTGGCGACAGTGCCCCAGTTCTTCCGGCAAGGACTCTATGGCGTTGTCGGTCAGGATCAGCCAGCGCAGGGCGGCCGGAAGCGCTTCGCCGGGCACGTGCTGGATCTGGTTGCTCTTGAAGCCCACCATGGTCAGTTGCGGGCAGCGGCCGATGCTGGCGGGCACGTGGGTGAAGGCGTTCTCGCTGCAGAACAGCACATTGAGCTTGTGCAGCCGGTGCAGGTCATCGGGCAGGTCCTGCAGGCAGTTGCCGCTGAGGTTGAGCACCTCCAGCGTGTCGGCCAGATCGAAGATCTCACGCGGGAAGGAACGCATGCCGCAGGACAGGTCGAGCCGCTGCGCGCCTTGCAGATGGCCGTGTCGGAGCAGTTCCAGCGTTTGCATCGTCAGGTCTTGGCCATCACCGCTTCGAACAGCGGGCTGCGGGTCAGGGTGTCCAGCCATTGTCGCAAGGCGGCGAGTTCACAGCCATCCCACCAGGTGCGGTCCACCTGGGCGAATTGCCGGATGAAGGGCAGGATCGCCATGTCGGCCAGGCAGGGCAGGGGCGCAAGCAGGTAAGCGCTGCTTTGCAGGCGCTTCTCAAGGTCTGCCAACATCTCCGCGACGGCCTGCTCGCGCCAGGCCGCCTGCGTGGCCTCGGGGTGGCGTTCGGGGTATTTGTAGCGGTCGAGCAGGGGCTTGAACTGCGTGTCGTTGCGCTCGATCAGGGCCAGCGAGGCGGCCACCGGCGCCTGACTCAGCCAGCCCTGCGGGTCATGCTGATCCAGGGCCCAGCGCATGATGTCCAGGCTTTGCTCCAGCACGCGGCCGTCGGGCAGGTGCATGACGGGCACGGTGCCCTTGGGTGACAGCGCCAGCAGCTCGGGCGGCTTGTCGCGCAGCACCACTTCGCGCAGATCGAAGGCGATGCCGGCCTGGCGCAGGGCCAGCCGGGCGCGGATCGCATAGGGGCAGCGGCGGAAGGAGTACAGAAGCGGCGGGGACATCGCCCCGCATCATGCCGCAAGCCGGGGCTCAGGCTGCGTCGGCCGAGGGCGTGACGGCGCGCTTGGTGGGCGCGGGCTCGGGGCGGAACCACAGCCAGGTGCCCACGGTGATGAAGATGGCATAGATGCTCCATCGCAGCAGCGTGGGGATGGGCACGAACCAGAGCATGGTGGCGCTGCAGCTCATCATGAAGAGGGCGAGCCACTTGGCCTTGCGCGGCACGGCACCGTTGGCGCGCCAGTTCACGATGTGGGGGCCGTAAATGGGATGCGCCAGCATGCGGGCTTCGAGTTCGGGCCAGCCCTTGCTGGCAGCCCATGCCGCCGCCAGCAGGAAGGGGACGGTGGGCATCACGGGCAGCAGCAGGCCGATGACGCCCAGGGCGATGCACAACAGTGCCAAGGCACGCCACAGGAGCGTTTTGGTGTGCTCGATCATGAACGGTCCATTCCGGTGTCTGCAGGGGGTTCGGGGGTGGACATCAGGAACCGGCATCCGGGAGGGAGGTCCGCGTTCGCCATGCCGCCAAACCACTCAGAAAAGGCCATGTGCCGCATGTTGCCACGAACGCGACCAGCACGCAGAAAATCGGGTCGCTCGCACCCATCGCCAATGTGCCCATCAGCAGCGACACGGAAAAAATGCCCAGGTTGAGCAAGCTGGCATGGTAGGAGTTGATCGTGCCGCGGAAGGTGGCCGACAGGTTGCTCAGGCGACCATGGTGCAAGGGCCCGGCCGCGCCATAACCCAGGGCCCAGGGGATGCCGGCGATGCCCAGTCCGACCATCGATTCAAGCGGCAGCAAGAAGGCTGCGATGCCCAGCGAGGCGCACAGGGCGGCCAGCGGCAAGGCGGCTTGGCCGGCCAATCTTTGCCAGGGCGTGCCCAGCACATTGCCCGCGACGATGACCACCCCGAACCAGCCCATCAGCAGGCCGGCTTGCGCAGGCGACAGGCCCAGTTTGCGGGCGCACACTTCGGCCGCGACGGCCCCGAAGCCCGCGATCCAGCCCAGCCAGAGGTAGCTGGCCGACAGGCGTTTGACCGCCTCGGGCGTGCGCAGCGCGCCCACGTGGGTGGACCAGAAGCTGTGCCGCGCGGGAGGCGTTTCATCATGATGTGACTGGCCATGGTGGGCGCGAGGAGGCGGGCGCCTTGGGAATAGCAGCGAGACTCCCAACAGCGAAGTCAGGGCCACCATCGCCAGCCCCGCATAGGCCGCTTGCCAGCCGATGCCCTCGGCCACGGCGCCCGCCAGGATGGGCGTGAGCACGAAGGCGAGCATCAGGCCGGCCAGCGCATGGCCCAGGCGCTTGGCCACCTCGTGGGGCGGGGCTTCATCGCCCACGATCGACAGGGCGTTGGGCTGGATGACCGCCGCGCACAAGCCGGTCA
>CAYPUS010000327.1:0-4041 GCA_964413815.1 uncultured Aquabacterium sp.
CGATCTGGCCCGAATTCGGGCCAGATCGTTGCAGCCTCAAGCTGCAGGATTTGGACTTCTTTCGGCTTCGCTGACCGGTTTAAGGGGCGCAATCAGCGAAG
The DNA here is from genome assembly GCA_964413815.1 of uncultured Aquabacterium sp. Taxonomy (GTDB): domain Bacteria; phylum Pseudomonadota; class Gammaproteobacteria; order Burkholderiales; family Burkholderiaceae_C; genus Aquabacterium. The sequence continues at coordinate 102 of CAYPUS010000327.1, forward strand.
ACCAAGACTATACCACAGCTTCCATGGTCTTCCACAAAGTTTTTCCGCCGCTGGCCTTGTCGATGTCGGCCAACGATTTCTCGAAGGCCTCGGCCTCTTCGGGCGTCGGGCCCAGCACGATCAGATCGAAGGCGCTGAAATCGATCGCCACCAGCTCGGTCGCGCCCGTGCCTTCGCCGCCCTCGCCGCCATCCGCATCGATCAGCAAGGCATCCTGGCCCCGCGTCATGTTGATGTAGACCTCCGCCAGCAGCTCGGCATCCATCAAGGCGCCGTGCAGCGTGCGGTGGGTGTTGTCGACCTCCAGCCGCCGGCACAGGGCATCGAGTGAATTGGACTTGCCCGGGAACATCTCCCGCGCCATCACCAGGCTGTCGATCACCCCGGCCACGTGGTCCGTGAACACACCCCGGCCCAGGCGCTTCAACTCGGCGTTCAGAAAGCCGATGTCGAAGCTGGCGTTGTGGATGATGATCTCGGCGTCGCGGCAGTAGTCGAGGATCTCGTCGACCAGCGCGGCGAACACCGGCTTGTCCGCCAGGAACTCGTCCGTCAGGCCGTGGATCTTGACGGCGTCTTCGTGGTTCGGACGCTCGGGGTTGATGTAGAAGTGCAGGTGCCGGCCGGTCAGGCGCCGGTTGACCATCTCCACGCAGCCGATCTCGATGATGCGGTCGCCCGACTCGGGGCTCAGGCCAGTGGTTTCGGTATCCAGGAAGATCTGTCTGCTCATCCGAACGAGTTTACCCGGCGAGGCTCAGTGATTTTCCCTGGCGTGATTGATCGTGTACTTGGGAATCTCGATCGTCAGATCTTGCCCAGCCACAATGGCCTGGCAACTCAACCGTGACTCGGGTTCCAGCCCCCAAGCGCGGTCCAGCAGATCCTCTTCGGTCTCTTCCATCTCGTTGAGGCTGTTGAAGCCTTGGCGCACGATGACGTGGCAGGTCGTGCAGGCCGCGCTCATGTCGCAGGCGTGCTCGATCTCGACGTGGTTCTCCAGCAGGGCTTCGCAGATGCTGGTGCCGGGCTGCACCTGGATTTCCTTGCCCTGCGGGCACAAGGTGGCGTGGGGCAGGATCTTGATGATGGGCATGGTGATGGATGAGGCGGTAATGGATGACGCAGGGCGGGGTCAGACCTGGTCGATCTGGCGGCCGGCCAAGGCCTGGCGGATGCCGCGGTTCATGCGCTCGGCCGCGAAGGCTTCGGTGCCATGGGCCAGGGCCTTGGTGGCGGCCTCCAGGGCTTGCAGATCGCCACGGTCGCAACGCTGGCCGATCTGCGCCATCAGCTGCTCGATCTCGGCACGCTGCGCGGGCGTCAGCAGGTCGCCATCGGCGGCCAGGGCCGTGCGCGTGGCTTCGAGCATGCGTTCGGCTTCGACACGGGCTTCGCGCAGGGCACGGTCCTTCATGTCAGCGGCGGCGGTGCTGAAGCCTTCGCGCAGCATCTGGGCCACCTGCTCGTCGCTCAGGCCATAGCTCGGCTTGACGACCACCGAGGCTTCGACACCCGATTGCAACTCGCGCGCGGTCACGCTCAGCAGGCCATCGGCATCGACCTGGAAGGTCACGCGGATGCGCGCGGCACCGGCGGCCATCGGCGGAATGCCGCGCAGCTCGAAGCGTGCCAGCGAACGGCAATGCTCGACCTGCTCGCGCTCGCCCTGCACCACATGCACGGCCAGGGCGGTCTGGCCGTCCTTGAAGGTGGTGAAGTCCTGGCCACGCGCCGAGGGGATCGGCGTGTTGCGCGGAATGATGCGCTCGACCAGACCGCCCATCGTCTCCAGGCCCAGCGACAAGGGCAGCACATCGAGCAGCAGCAGTTCGCCCTGCGTATTGTTACCGGCCAGCTGATTGGCCTGGATGGCCGCGCCCAGCGCCACCACCTCATCCGGGTTCAGGTCTGTCAATGGGGTCTGGCCAAAGAAGGCGCCGACCTTCTCCCGCACGGCGAGCATGCGGGTCGAGCCACCCACCATGACGACGCCCTTGACCTCATCGGGCTTGACCTTGGCATCGCGCAGCACGCGCTTGACCGAGGCCAGCGTCTTGTCGATCAGCGGCATGGCCAGCCCGGCCAGGCGTTCGCGAGTGATGGTGACCGAGAGCATGCCGCCCGACAGCGGGCAGGACAGGTGGGCGCTGCCATCGGTGGAGAGCTTTTCCTTGGTGCGGCGCGCCGCCACCAGCACCGTGCGCTTGTCCTGCGGGGTCACGGCCTGCATATTGGCTTCGCGCAGCGCCGCTTCGGCCAGCAGGTGGTCGACGTCGTCGCCGCCCAGCGCCGAATCGCCGCCCGTGGCCACGACCTCGAACACGCCACGGCTCAGGCGCAGCAGCGAGATGTCGAAGGTGCCGCCGCCCAGATCGTAGATGGCATAAAGCCCCTCTGCACCGTTGTCCAGGCCATAGGCGATGGCCGCGGCCGTGGGCTCATTGAGCAGGCGCAGCACATTCAGGCCGGCCATCTGCGCAGCGTCCTTGGTGGCCTGGCGCTGCGCGTCGTCAAAGTAGGCCGGCACCGTGATCACAGCGCCGAACAGGTCATCGTTGAAGGTGTCTTCGGCCCGCTGGCGCAGGCTGGCCAGGATCTCCGCCGACACTTCCACCGGCGACTTCACGCCCGCCACGGTCTTGACACTGACCATGCCCGGCTGGTCTTCAAACTGGTAAGGCAGGCGCGAGGCATCGGGCAGGTCAGCCAGGCGCCGCCCCATGAAGCGCTTGACGGACACCACGGTGTTCTGGGGGTCCTCGGCCTGCGCGCCCAGGGCGTCGTGGCCGATCTGGCGGCGCACCCCACCCTGGTCGTCGAGCATGTAGCGCACGGCCGAGGGCTGGAGCACGCGGCCATGCGCGTCCGGCAGGCACTCGGCCGAGCCGTGGCGCACCGCGGCCACCAGTGAATGGGTGGTGCCCAGGTCGATGCCCACCGCGATGCGACGTTGGTGGGGGTCGGGCGATTGTCCGGGTTCGGAGATTTGCAGCAGGGCCATGGGTCGTGTGGGGAGCGACGCCTTGTCAGGTCGCGTCTTCGTATCGTTCTAGGCGGGCATCGATCTCTTCAAGCAGGCGATCGATGAACATGAGGGCGCGCACTTCCTGTGCGGCCAATGCGGGTTGGTGGTCCACGTCGAGCAAGTGCATGAGACGGGCCAGGCGGCCCTTGCGCTGCAGCGTCACCTCTTCGGACAGGGCTTCGACCTCGGCCACGCTGTCGGCCTCTTCCAGGGCTTCGCGCCACTGCATCTGCTGCATCAGGAAGTCGCCGGGCATGGCGGTGTTGTTCTGCGCATCGACGGGCGTGCCGGCCAGCTCGCACAGGTAGGCCGCACGCCGCAGGGGATCCTTCAGCCGCTGATGGGCCTCGTTCACGCGCACCGCCCACTGCATGGCGATGCGTTGGGCCGCCCCACCCTCCGCTGAAAAGCGGTCGGGATGAACCTGGGCCTGCAGGGTCTTCCATGCGGCATCCAGCTGCGCGCGGTCCAGCGTGAACGCGCGTTTCAATCCCAGCAGGGTGAAGTCATCGGCATCGATGTTCATGGCACAGCAATCCGGTCAACCGGAAAAAGAGAAACCCCACCGGGTGGTGAGGCTTCGTTCAACGCAAGGCTTCGGTCCGAGAGACCTTGCCGCATCGCAGGCGGGGCGCCCGGCGACGCCGCACTCAGACCGCTCAGACGCGGAAGGATTCACCGCAACCACAACGGTCACGCTCGTTGGGGTTGTTGAACTTGAAGCCTTCATTGAGGCCCTCGCGCACGAAGTCGAGCTGGGTGCCGTCGATGTAAGGCAGGCTCTTGGGGTCGACCAGGATCTTGACACCAAGTTGCTCGAAGACGACGTCTTCGGGCGCGACCTCATCGGCGAACTCGATCTTGTAGGCCAGGCCTGAACAGCCGGTGGTCTTGACGCCCAGACGCACGCCA
>CAYPUS010000328.1:0-4039 GCA_964413815.1 uncultured Aquabacterium sp.
ACATCCTGGCCAGCCACGGTGTGCACATCGCCGGCACCGACTTCGACCGCCACGTCTCACTGGCCGCCGTCATGCCGCCGCTGGGCTATGGCGGCATGGGCCCGAGCATCCGGGGCCAGGCGCCGCGGCCTGTGCCCAGCCGGGTCTATTTCGACTTGACGACCTGGCACCTGATCAACACCGTCTACCAGCCTCAGCGGGTGGCGGAGTTGCGCGCCATGGCGGACTTCTATGGCGAGCCGGTGCATCACCAGCGTCTGATGAAGGTGGTCCAGGATCGCCTGGGGCATGCGCTCGTGGGCCGCGCCGAGGGGGCCAAGATCGCCGTCTCGCAAGGCGGCGACACGGACATCGACCTCACCCTGGTCGAGAAGGCCCTGCACAGCCCCTTGAGCGCGGCGCAACTGGGCGGGGCGCTGCAGCCCGATCTGCAACGCATCGTGGCCTGTGCGCGCGACACCGTGCAGCAAGCCGGCGTGCAGGCCAGCGACATCGGGGCGCTGTATTTCACCGGGGGCTCGACGGGCTTGCAGCTGCTGACGGATCAGCTGGAGGCGGCATTCCCCTCGGCCAAGGCCGTGCGCGGTGACCGCCTGGCCTCGGTGGCCACCGGCCTGGGCCTGCACGCAGGCAGGCTTTACGGCCGGGGCTGAACGGGCGGCGCTTTTTCAGCGTTCGGAAGACGCGCGCTTGCCACGGCCGAACATGAGCCAGACAGCGCCGTGGGCCGCCAGGCCGATGCCCCACGCCCAGGCCACGATGCCGGACCAGTTTGTGTCGGCGCTGGTTTCCCGGTTGAGTTGCCACAGGCCACCGATGACGATGACGTAGACGATGGCGTGGATCAGGAAGCTGGTTTGCAGGCCTTTGCGGGCAGTGGACATGGCTGTCTCCTTGGGAACATCGAGAGGTGGCGGCATCTTGCCGCGCACCTGTCCAACCGACTTGCCCCGCTGCGCCAGCCAGTTGACCGGCCGCGCACAAAGCAGCGCCCCGTCCCCCGGGGCTGGGTACCGGCGCCGCCCTCAGCGTCGCATCCGGCTTACTTCCATTCTTCTTCGGACTTGGTGGCGCACTCCGGGTCGCCGGGGTTCACATGGCAGCGGATGCGCTTGATGACCTTCAGGCCGCGCTTGTCATACAGGCCCTTTTGCGCCATCTCCAGGCGTGCCTCGCGCAGCAAGAGGGTGTACTTGTAGGCGTCCTCCGGGCTGACATCGATCCAGGCCTGCGGCGGGATGGAGGAGTCGCCGGTGCGGATCAGCTGCAGCAGGCGGTCGAACTGGCCCATCCAGAAGGTACGGGAGGCCTCGCCATAGCCATCGGGGAACTTGGCCTGCCGAAAGACCATCTGGTAGGTGACGATCATCAGCGGGAAGCGCACCACGCCGCCCTTGCTGCCCAGGCCCCGCTGCAGCTCCAGCGGCTTGTAGGCCAGGGTCGGCAGCGAGATCATGTCGACCTGGTTGTTGATGAACTTGGTGTGCAGGTTGCTCACGTCCGACGAGACCGGCACGCCGCCGATGCGCTGGATCATGGCGGCCTGGGCCTTGTCGTAGTCGAAGGCCGCGATGCGCTTGCCCTGCAGCATCTCGACGGTGCTCATGCTGCGGTCTTTGACGAAGGGATAGGCCGGACCGATCGGCAGGATGCCGCCCACTTCCACATCGCCTTGCACCATCACCTTCTTGACCAGCGGCGAGGGGGTGGAATAGGTCTGGATCAGCTTGCGCAGCACCTCGTAGGTGGCGTTCATGTCGATCGTGCCTTTGCGCAGCACGGTGGTGGCCCCCAGCGAATCGATGGAGGCCGCCGCCTGGTTGAACTGCCGGGTGCGGAAAGCGGTGGCCAGCAGCGCGTCGCAGACACCGTTGCGGAAGTCCTCGGTGGCGTTGGCCTCGTTGGTGTAGGCCTTGAGCTCGATGTCGACCCCCTGGCGCTGCATGGCCAGCGCATAGTCCTTGGACATGCCATAGGCGTCGCCCGCCGTGCCCAGGAAATCGAACACGCATAACTTCTGCGCCATGGCACCGGACGACAGACCGGCCAGGATGCCCGTCACGACGAGGCCTTTGCCCATGCGCCCTGTAGCGCGGCTGACCCATGCAAACAAACTGCTCACTTCCACTCCTCTTCAGATTTCGTCGCACATTCGGAATCCGACGGATTCACGTGACAACGGATGCGCTTGATCACCTTCAGGCCGCGCTTGTCATACAGGCCCTGCTGGGCCAGCTGGATGCGTGACTCGCGCAGCAGCAAGGTGTACTTGACGGCGTCCTCGGGCTCGATGTCGATCCAGGCCATCGGGGGGATGGTGGAGTCGGCCGTGCGGATCACCTGCAGGGTGCGATCGAACTGGCTCATCCAGAACTCGCGCGACTTTTCGCCGAACCCTTCGGGAAACTTGTTGCGGTTGAAGATCATCTGGTAGGAGACGATCATCAAGGGAAAGCGCGCCACGCCGCCCTTGTTGCCCATGCCCTTTTGCAGCTCCAGGGGCTTGTAGGCCATGGTGGGCGCGGCCATCATGTCCAGCTGCCCGGCGTTGAACTTCGTGTGGAAGTTCGAGATGTCGGTGGACACGGGCACGGCGTTGATGCGCTGGATCATGGCCGCCTGCGCCTTGTCGTAATCGAAGGCCGAGATGCGCTTGCCCGCCAGCGATTCGGGCGAATGCAGCTTGCGGTCGTTGACGAAGGGATAGGCCGCGCCGATGGGCACGATGCCGCCGACCTCGTAGATGCCGTTGGTCATCAGCTTGGTGACCTGGGGCGAGAGCGCCGCATAGGTCTGGATCAGGCGGCGCAGCACCTCGTAGGTGGCCGGCATGTCGACCTTGCCGTTGCGCAAGATGGTGGTCGAGCCGAGCGAATCGACCGAGGCGGCCACGGCGTTGAACTGCCGCGTGCGAAAGGCCGTGGCTACAAGCGCTTCGCACTCCCCGTTCTTGAAGGCATCGGTGGCGCGCAGCTCGTTGTTGTAGGCCTTCAGTTCAAGGTCCACGTCATGGCGCTGCATGGCCACGGCGTAGTCCTTGGCCATGCTGTACATGTCGCCTGCCGCGCCCAGGATATCGAACACGCAGAAGCGCTGCGCGGATTGGGCCGCCCCCGAAAGCAGGGCCAGGCCGCAGATGACTGCCAGTCGATGAGCTTGTTTCATGTCGGTGCCTGCCGCAAAAGTGGCGTATGCACCATTTTCATGTGACGGCATGCTTGACCGGATGACCCCAAGCAGGGGGGATGTAACCGTATGCGACCAAAACGCGGGTAGACCCTAGGCGAAGGGTTACCGGACAGTTGAGGGAAAGCTACAAGGTGTTTGGTTTACAGCTTGATCAGGCGTTCCAGGGCCTGCCCGAGCGTCGCGGCCGACTTGGCAAAACAAAAGCGGATGACGCCGTCATCGTGCCCATCGGGGTAGAAGGCCGACACCGGGATGGCCGCCACACCGTGGTCGCGCGTCAGGCGCTCGGCAAAGGCGCGGTCGCCCTCGTCGCTGATGGCGGCGTACTTGACGCACTGGAAGTAGGTACCCTGGCAGGGCAGCAAATCGAAGCGCGAGCCGGCCAGCGCCTGGCGGAAGATGTCGCGCTTGCCTTGGTAGAGCGCCTTGAGCTGTTCATACCAGCCGGGCCGCTGCATGAAGGCGGCCAGCGCGTGCTGGGATGGCGCGTGCACCGTGAAAACGATGAACTGGTGCGCCTTGCGGAACTCGTTCATCAGGGCCTTGGGTGCCAGGCAGTAGGCGACCTTCCAGCCGGTGATGTGATAGGTTTTGCCGAAGCTGGAGACCACGAAGGCCCGCTCGGCCAGGCCTGGGTGGCGCAGCACGCTTTCGTGCCGCGCGTTGTCGAACACCATGTGTTCGTAGACCTCGTCGCTGACGATGACGATGCCGGTGTCCTTGACCAGCGCCTCGAGCGCGGCCATGTCCTCGGCCGTCCAGACGGTGCCGGTGGGGTTGTGCGGCGAGTTGATGACGATCATGCGCGTGCGCGGCGTGATCAACTGCGCGACCTGCGTCCAGTCGGGCC
>CAYPUS010000329.1:0-4035 GCA_964413815.1 uncultured Aquabacterium sp.
CGGCATGGCCTGCTCGGATCAGGACGTGTTCGTCAATGCGGTGGGCGGCGTGCGCATCAGCGAGCCGGCGGCCGACCTGGCCGTCGTGCTGGCGATCCAGAGCAGCCTGCGCGCGCGTGCCCTGCCCAAGGGCTTCATCGCCTTCGGCGAGGTGGGCCTGGCAGGCGAAGTGCGCCCTGCCCCGCGCGGCCAGGAGCGCCTGAAAGAAGCGGCCAAGCTCGGGTTTTCAACGGCGGTCGTGCCCAAGGCCAATGCGCCGAAGAAACCCATCGAAGGGCTGACCATCCACGCGGTGGAACGCGTGGAGGAAGCCATCGAAGTGGTGCGCAGCCTGATGTGAGGCGATGGCGGGCAGGTGCCCGCGGCAAGGCGTCAGCGCCGGATCGCGCGCTTGAGATCCAGGCCCGTGGCCAGCAAGGCCCCGAAATAGACCACCGCGGCACCCAGCAGGCAGGCGGTCATCGCACCGATGCGCAGCCACGGCTGCGCCTGCATCGCCACCCAGTCCAGGTGCTCGGCCACATACCAGAGGCCGGCGGCCAGCAAGGCGGTGGCGAAGACGATGCGGAAGGTGAACAGCCACCAGCCCGGCTGCGGCTGGTAACGCCCGGCCTTGCGCAGCCCGATGAGCAGCCAGCTGGCGTTGACCAGCGAGCCCAGGCCGATCGACAGCGCCAGGCCGGCATGGCCGATGTAAGGCACGAAGATGGCATTGAAGCACTGCGTGATGACGAGCACGGCGATGGCGGTCTTGACCGGCGTGCGGATGTCCTGCGAAGCATAAAATCCCGGCGCCAGCACCTTCACGCCAATCAGGCCGAGCAGGCCCACGCCATAGCAGGCCAGCGCCACCACGGTCTGCTGCACATCCACCGCGCTGAAGCGGCCATAGTGATAGAGCACGGCCACCAGCGGCTTGGCGAACAACAGCAAGGCCACAGCGCTGGGCAGCGCCAGCAAGAGCACCAGACGCAGCCCCCAGTCCAGCAGCGCCGAAAACTGGGCGCTGTCGCCACTGGCCTGCGCCCGCGACAGCTGCGGCAGCAGCACGACACCCAGTGCCACGCCCAGCATCGCGGTGGGAAACTCCATCAGACGGTCGGCATAGGTCAGCCAGGACACGGCCCCAGCCCCCAGGTGCGAGGCGATCTGCGTGTTGACCAGCAAGGACAGCTGCGCCACCGACACCCCCAGCACCGCGGGCGCCATCTGGCGCAACACGCGTCCCACGCCGGGATGCGCGCGGGCGGCACGCCAGGCCGAAGGACTCAGCCCCAGGCGCGGCGCCATGCCGATCTTGAGCAGGGCTGGAAACTGGATCGCCAGCTGCAGGGCCCCGCCGATCATGACACCCACGGCCAGCGCATACACCGGCTCGATGCCCCGCTCCCGGAACAGAGGCGCCACGCCCGCCGCCGCCGCGATCACGCAGAGGTTGAGCAGCACCGGCGTGGCCGCCGGCACCGCGAAGCGCCCGAAGGTGTTGAGGATGCCGGCAGACAACGCCACCAGCGACATGAAGCCGATGTAGGGGAACATCCAGCGGGTCATCACCACGGCCGCGTCGAAACCGCCGCTTTCCTGCAGCCCGGATGCCATGGCCCAAACGATGATGGGCGCACCCACCACGCCCACCACGCAGGTCAGCGCCACCACGCTGAACAGCACCGTGCCGACCGCGTTGACCAGATCGTGCGTGGCCTGGTCGCCATGCTTGGCGCGCGTCTCCGCCAGGATCGGCACGAAGGCCTGCGAGAACGCCCCTTCCGCGAACAGGCGGCGCAGCAAATTCGGGATGCGAAACGCCACGTTGAAGGCGTCGGTGGTGGCGCTGGCGCCGAAAGCCGTCGCGATCAGCAGTTCCCTGACCAGCCCCGTGATGCGCGACGCCAGGGTCATCAGGGAGACGATGGACGCGGATTTCAGCAAACTCATCCTGGCATTATAGGAAGCGCCCCCAGGGCGCCTGCGGCAAAAGCTGGCCAAGCCGCGTCAGACGCGCTATACTGATGGGCTTTTCAACCAACTTCGCCTTGTGGGGTGCGAATTGGTGTGTCAGGCGCCTTTTTGAGGGCACCTTGGCAAACCAGGCATCTACAGGGCCAAAACATCATGGCATCTGCATCGAAGGTCAAGAAGACCGTCCGTATCGCCTCCGGTCGCAAGCGCGTCCGTCAGGACGTCAAGCTCAACGCCGCCAACGCCGCGCTGCGCTCCAAGTTCCGCACCGCCATCAAGAGCGTGCTCAAGGCCGTCAAGGCTGGCGACAAGGCCGCCGCCTCCGAAGCCTTCAAGTCCGCGCAAGGCGTGATCGACTCGATCGCCGACAAGGGCATCTTCCACAAGAACAAGGCCGCTCGCCACAAGAGCCGTCTGTCGGCCAAGATCAAGGCCATGGGCGCCGCCGCCTGATCCTCAGATCAGCGCCGCAAAGCACAAAGCCCGCGTCAAGCGGGCTTTTCTGTTTCTGCCCGCGTCAAGCGGGCTTTTCTCTTTCTGGCCCGCCTTCGGTGGGCTTTTTCTTTTGCGGGCCACGCGGCGAGCAGGAGGCGAGCCGCCCTCCCCTGTTCGTTCAGCCGCGTGGCGGGTCGGGCAACAGGCAGGCCTCGAAGACCTGCAGGTCGTTGTCGCGCGCGAAGTTCATGACGAAATCCCAGGCCATGGGTTCGATGTTGCGCAGCGCCTCGTTGACCACCACGCATTTGGTGCTGCCCATGCTGGTGGGCACACAGTAAGGCGAGTAACCGAGGTGAGCCGCGGCCCCCATGGCACCGCCACCCGGGCGGAAACTGGACATGGCACCGGCCAGGCGCTCGGCCCAGTCGCTGGGACGGAAGGTCTTGCCTTCTTTGGTGATGCCTTGGATGAAGATCTCCCGCGGCTTGGCCGCGGCTGCAGGAGCGTTGGATGGGGGCGTCGACACAGTGGCGCTTCCGACGGGCTGTTCAATGGGTAGATTGACAGGCGCAGCGCCAGATTGTGTCTGGCCACTGCGGGGATCAAGGCCCGAAGCGGGAGGGTGACCCGATTCGGCGTCCTTGGCGATGGCCACGTCCTCAATGAGCGTTTCCATGCTGACAGCCCTCCATTGTCGTGGACAAGGTCTCTTGCAGCAAGAAAGATGCCTTTAATCCTGCACCGAGCTGGGACATTCCACTGTGGCTTGCAGGGGCTTCACGCGCAAAGGGGCACCACGCTCCCGCGCTGCGCATTCCGATCCCCGGCGGATTTACATAGAATCCCCCCATGGCGCAGTGCCTGCTGCGCCATTTTTCTTTGGCTTTCCCCCCCAGTTCCCAGACAAGCGAGACCCGCGCCATGACCGCCCCTTTGTCGATGCCCCATGTGATGACCACCTATGGGCGCCTGCCCATCGCCCTGACCCACGGCGACGGCGTGCGTGTCTGGGACACCGAGGGCCGACGTTACCTGGATGCGCTGTCCGGCATCGCGGTCAACACGCTGGGCCACAAGCACCCCAAGCTGGTGCCCGCGCTGCAGGATCAAGTGGAAAAAATGATCCACTGCTGCAATTACTACAACGTCCCGCTGCAGGAAGAGCTGGCGCGGCTGCTGGTCGAGCGCTCGGGCATGACCAACGTCTTCTTCTGCAACTCGGGCCTGGAAGCCAACGAAGCGGCCCTGAAGATCGCCCGCAAATACGGCCACGATCGTGGCATCAGCCGCGCCGAGGTGGTGGTGTATGAGAAGGCCTTCCACGGCCGCTCGATCGCCACGCTGTCGGCCACCGGCAACCCCAAGATCCACGCCGGCTTCGAGCCGCTGGTCGAAGGCTTCGTGCGCGTGCCCCTCAACGACATCGAGGCGCTGCAGGAAGTGGCCCGCACCCGCCCAAACGTGACGGCCGTCTTCCTGGAGGTGATCCAGGGCGAAGGCAGCATCAACCCGACCCGCTCCGAATACCTGCAAGCCGTGCGCAAGCTCTGCGACGAAAAGGGCTGGCTGCTGATGCTCGACGAGGTGCAATGCGGCATGGGCCGCACCGGCAAGTGGTTCGCCCACCAGTGGGCGGGC
>CAYPUS010000330.1:0-4032 GCA_964413815.1 uncultured Aquabacterium sp.
CCTCGACCGTCGGGTCGTTGACGATGTAGCCGCTGTCGTCGAGCAGGCCGTCCTGCCCGTGGGAGGTGTAGGGGTCCAGGGCCACATCGGTCATCACCCCCAGCTCGGGAAAGCGCTTTTTCAACTCGCGCACGGTGCGGGGCACCAGGCCTTCGGGGTTGAGCGCCTCCTGGCCATCCGGGGATTTCAGACGCGCGTCGATGACCGGAAAAAGGGCCAGCACCGGCACGCCCAGCGCCACGCACTGTTCGGCCGCCTCATACAGCGCGCTGCGCCCCAGGCGCTTGACGGTGGGCATCGACGGCACGTCCTGGCTGCCGTCGTCCTGGTCCAACACGAAGACCGGGTAGATGAGGTCTGCAGAAGTGAGTACATGCTCTCGAACAAGCCGGCGCGAAAACTCATCCTTGCGAAGACGGCGGAGGCGGTGGTGGGGGAACTGCGACGTGAAGGACATGGCGACCGGTGTGAGTGGAACTGTGAAGGAATGCAAACCGCGCAAAAAAACCGTTTCCTGCCGGGGTTTTCCGGACACAGGAAGGAGACATGACGGCGGAACCCATCTATAATCGATCTTGAATGATACGCCGCAAGGCCTTCATTCCCTGCTTTTCCTCCCTGAGCAGGTGCCTTACCGTGATGACAGCGTTAAGGCTTGAAAGCCCCGGCTCGCGCCGGGGCTCTTTTTTTGCCCGTTGCCCTCAAGGCGCTTTGGGGCTGCCGCGGAGCCACTCCCGGCATGAATGGGAACAAGGGCGGAGCAGGGGATCTGGCAGGGTGTTCAATAATCCCGCCATGAGCAACGCCTACCTCTGGGTCAAAGCCCTGCACATCATCTTCGTGGCCAGCTGGTTCGCTGGTCTCTTCTACCTGCCGCGCCTGTTCGTGAATCTGGCGATGGTGCCGGCCGACAGCCACGCCGAGCGCGAGCGCCTGCTGGTGATGGCCCGCAAGCTCTACCGCTTCAGCAACATCCTGATGACCATCGCCCTCATCACGGGCCTGACGCTGTGGCTGTATTTCGGCATCGGCAAAGGGCCGGGGCAGATCTGGCTGCACATCAAGCTGACCCTGGTCATCGGCGTGATCGGCTACCACCATGTCTGCCGCAAGTTCCTGGGCGAGTTCGAGGCGCTGCGCAACCGCCGCACGCACAAGTGGTATCGCGTCTTCAACGAAGTCTCCGTGCTGCTGTTCGCGGTCATCGTCTTCCTGGTGGTGCTCAAGCCCACGCTGGGCTGAGGTGCGGCCTTGATCCTTTTTCGCCAGCCGCAAGGCACGCCCTGGCGCTGGCGGGCGGCGCCACGATCGCGCAGACTATCGCCATGACAAGCCATCGCAGTGCCGCCTGGCCGATGAGCTGGGTGGCGATCGCCCTCATCGTCTACGCCTCGCTGCATCCCTGGAGCGGCTGGAAGTGGCCCGACGGGCTGGCCTTCACCTGGGTGTTGCCCCGCTCGAATTTCGAGGTGGCCAATGACATCGTCGCCAACATCTTGGGCTACCTCCCACTGGGCCTGATCCTGTGCGTGGCCCACCTGCGCAGCGGGCGCAGGCCCTTGCTGGCTGGCGTGCTGACGGTGCTCGTGGGCGCGGGGCTGTCCTACACCATGGAGCTGGTGCAGTTCACCATCCCGGGCCGTGTGCCGTCGGTGGCCGACTGGATGCTCAACTCGCTGGGCACGGCATGGGGCGCCTTGGCGGCGGTGACGGCCCAGGCCCTGGGGCTGGTCGAAGGCTGGCACCGCCTGCGCGAGCGCTGGTTCATCCGCCAGGCCGGGCCGGGTCTGGCGCTGCTGTGGATCTGGCCCATCGGGCTGCTGTTTCCGCCGCCCGTGCCGCTGGGGGAAGGGCAGTTGCTGCCGCACCTGCGCATCGTGCTGATGGAGCTCACCAAGGACACGCCTTTGCAGGACTGGGTCGTGCCGCCCGACCCGCTGACGATGTGGGCCTCGGTGCGCTCGGCCCAGGTCGTGGCCACCGGCTGGATGCCCACCTTCGAAGCCATGACGGTGGCCGCCGGCCTGCTCGCCCCGATGTGCGTGGCCTGTGCGCTGGCGCGGCCGCGCGCGTCCCGGCTGGCGCTGATGTCGGGTCTGGTGCTGCTGGCGCTGGGGGTGTCCACGCTCTCGACGGCTTTGAACTTCGGCCCCACGCACGCCCTGACCTGGCTGACCCTGCCCACGCTGATCGGGCTGTCGATCGGCGCCCTGGTGGGTGCCTTGCTGGTGAACCGTTCGCGCACCACCTGCGCCGTGCTGGGCGTGATGGTGCTGCTGGCGCTGGTCGGCCTGATCCACCTCGCGCCTTCCGATCCCTATTACGCGCAGACCCTGCAGGCCTGGGAGAACGGCCGCTTCGTGCGCTTTCACGGTCTGTCGCGCTGGTTCGGCCTGCTGTGGCCGTATGTGGCGCTGGGCTGGCTGGCGATCCGCCTGTTCGGGCGTGAACCGATCGGCGATGCGGCCTAGCTGAGACCATCGCAGCGGCCCGCCGCGAGGGCCTTCGATGGCGGCCTTTACATACTTCAACAGAGGGGGCGGCCGATCGCGCGTGCCCCGCGCCTAGAATCCCCGCATGAGCTATTACCAGCGCCACATCTTCTTCTGCCTGAACCAGCGGATCAATGGTGAGGCCAGCTGTGCCGACCATGCGGCCAAAGAAGGCTTCGACCATTGCAAGGCGCGCATCAAGGCCGAAGGCCTGAGCGGGCCGGGCCAGGTCCGGGTCAACAAGGCAGGCTGCCTGGACCGTTGTGCAGGTGGGCCGGTGGCGGTGGTCTACCCTGAAGGCACCTGGTACACCTTCGTCGACAAGTCCGACATCGACGAGATCGTCGACCGGCATCTGGTCAAGGGCGAAGTGGTCGAGCGGCTGGTGCTGCCGCCCGATGTCGGCCGCTGAATGGTCGCCGCCTCCGCCCGCAGGGCAACGCACCCAGCAATGCACCCAGGAACGAACCCGGACCCCACTCAGGACCGCGCATGATTGGACGCCCCGACGCCACCACGATCGACGGGCCAGCCGGCCTGCTTGAGGTCGTGCAGGAGGATCCCGCCCAGCCGCCCATCGGCCTGGCCGTGATCGCCCACCCGCATCCGCTCAAGGGCGGCACGATGGACAACAAGGTCGTGCACACCCTGGCGCGCGCCTTCGTGCTGTCGGGCTGGCGTGCCGTGCGCTTCAACTTCCGCGGCATCGGGCGATCGACGGGCGGCTGGGACGAAGGCCGGGGCGAAATCGCCGACATGCTGGCCGTGCTCGCCCATCACCGGGCCGAGCTTGCGCGGCAAGGTCTGCCACACGGTCTGCCACAAGATCCGCCTTTTGCGCTGGCCGGTTTTTCTTTCGGCGGCCATGTGGCGGCCAATGCCTGCGCGCAGCTGCCCGACGGCCAAGCCCCCGCGCAGGTGGTGCTGGTCAGCCCGGCGACCTCGCGCTTCGAGGTGGCCCGGGTGCCCGCCCACACCCTGGTCGTGCAGGGCGAGGCCGACGACGTCGTGCCCATGGCCAGCGTGCTCGACTGGGCCCGCCCGCAGAACCTGCCCGTCACCGTGGTGCCGGGCGCCGGCCACTTCTTTCATGGACAACTGCCGCTGCTGCGCGAGATCGTGCTGCGGCACCTGCGCGGCCATGCCCGGGCGCCCGCCGCCTGAGCCTCCTCGCCGCCATGCCATCTCCTTCAGCCTGACTTTCAGGCGCACCGCCTTCCTTCCTTCGATGATCCGATCCACACTGACCCGCATGACCTTCAACGCTTCCCGCCGTCTTGCCGTCTCCGCGACGGCCGCCGCCCTCGTGGCCGGTGTGCTGGCCGCCAGCCTGCCCGCCGTGGCGCAGGCCCAGGCCGCCGCCGGTCCCCTCATGTTCGCCGCGCCGACGACGGCGATGCCGCAGCCGCCCGAGGTGGCCGCGCGCGCCTTCATCCTGCAAGACCTCAGCACCCGCCAGACCCTGGCCGCCCGCAATGCCGACCAGCCCGTCGAGCCGGCATCCTTGACCAAGCTGATGACCGGCTACCTGGTGTTCCAG